>NZ_VFTJ01000010.1:0-187091 GCF_006439595.1 Mesorhizobium sp. B3-1-9 | reverse complement strand
GGTTTATCTAGACAGTCCAGGTGGGAGCGTTAACGAAGCGCTGAAGATCGTCGCGCTCATGGACAAATACGAAGTAACCGCCGTAGTCGGCGATCGAGCGCATTGCCTATCGGCTTGCGCATCCGTGATTTTCCTTTCAGCAAGAATTCATCTGATGATCGGCAACGCCGAACTCGGTTTCCACACCTGTCGCATAGGGCCGGGATTGGTAAGTCCGGAATGCAATAACCTCCTTAGCAACGGCACACTGAACCGGGGCACAGATTTCGGCGCGACCGAAAGTTTTTTGAAAGCCGGTGCCGACAGTCCCGAGGAAATGATCTATGTCGATTGGCGAGCAGCGGTCTTGTGGGGACTGCTTGGGCCACCCACGTACGATCCGACACTCGCCGTGCCCAGTTTCGATTGCGATCATCCTCAGTCCGAGTTGCAGCTGGTTACTTGTTCGGATTTGAGGCTATCTCGCTACGAAGCTTCCTATGCGCGGAGCATGCGCGCCCTGGCCAAACTCAAGGGCCAACGGCGATCTCAGTTTGAGAGTCAACTGAGATCAAGCCTGGAGGCAATTGCCGAGCGTTGTAAGGCCTCGGCCGATTGTCTCTTGTCCGAGTTCGGCAAGGCGCGAAAGGCCGTACGGGTGGATCTTGGCCAGCGCTCGCTGGACGCTCTGATGCGAAAGATTGACAGCCACCAGCAAAGGGAGCTTGTTCGTGCCTTTATAGGCAAATGTAGCATCCCCTCGACCTGTGGCAGGGTCGATCTCCTGGATGCTCCTTTTGAATTTGCGCAGGCGAACTTTGCAAACCTGTTTGCTATGCTGGTCTTGGCGGAGGCCAAGGGTGAAACTCCGTCTCAAGGCTTCTCCAACCCAAAGGTTGGAACCTCAGATTGCGTTTTCTTTGATCTCTGCGATCCGCGAATTAAAACAATCAATTGGATGTGGTTCTCTGACGCGGGAGCAAGAAAAGTTCCTCGTTCGCAAATCGTTAAATTTATTGAGGATCGTAGAGCAACACTGCCGCCGCAGGAGCTCCAGTGAAATCCAGACGCCAGATTTGTCGTGGCGGGAAACGCCCCATCTTTGGACAATAGGAATGTCGGGGCCGTTCTCGTAGCGTCGCTCTATGCCCTTTCAGGGTCAGCAAACGCAATGGCTTTTTCGCTGCATAGCGAGCAGGGGTTTAAGTTAGAGCGCCACCACTTTCCGGAATACATGGCAGTTGATGCCGGTGCCGGTTTTGGGCGGGTGACGCGTCAAACTTTGAGCCATCTTCAACAAGGCAGGCCGGGATGAGTACGGCAACGTCCGAGTTTTCTTCAACAGCACTGGTGGCCGCGTCGAGGAAGCGATGGCGGTGGTCCGAATTTTTGATCGCGTCGAAGAGCCTATTTCTCCCTAACCGGTTGTCTTGGAGCCTAGACCAGCCTCGACAAGTCGGCGGAACGCCTCCGATCTGGTGGGAAGATCGGGCTGATTTCGGCGCCATTCGTCAACGCGGGCAAGCAAGTCACTCGTAAGCCGCAGTTCGAACCGCTCAGTTTTGTTATCAATAGCATCGGGCGTGTTTGACAATGAATATGTCCGTAATGTACGGTATGTCCGTAAATTGTGGTTTGCGCTTTGCGGCCGAACAACGTGCACGAACACGTCGCTCGGCCTGACCACAACCCCAGCTGTTTGGAGCTCGGATCATGGTTGATTCCGACAATACCACGACTTTGCCTTTCGTCATCGCCCGGCAACGCGATGAGCCCGAGAGGTTAGGCCCCCAAGTCACAGATTCCGCCTTGAGAGTATGGAGCCAGTGGCTACGAGCCCGGTACGCCTCCATGCTGCTATGCCGAGTGCAGCAGCGGTTGGAGAGCCAAATCATGGTCAATCCCGGAATTCAGGGATTGACGGCAGATTCACCGAGGCGAGTTCCAGGCCAAACAGGCCAAACAGGCCAAACAGGCCAAACAGGCCAAACAGGCCGCACTCTCGGCGATCCTCAAGAGTATGCAATCGCGTGTGAGGCCGAGGTATTTGCGATGACCGAAGCCCTGAAACTTCAGGATTCTATCCCAGAAGTCGCCGCTACGTCGCTCATCGGCGTTATCGCCAAGTTGGAAATGATCGTCGGCGCTGATCGGGATATTGGTGACCCCACCGACTTCCCATGGCCGCACATAGCTTCCGTACTGCGTGACTTAAAGGTGATCGCAGGAGATCTGCCGGTTTGTAGCCGAAGCCGGGAAAGGACGCGGAGCGATGTTGCCAAGCATTGGGAGTCCGCAATCAAGCTGGTCGCTGCCATGAAAGAGGACGGCGCGGTGGAGTACCGTGGCGATGTACCGGACTTGTGACTCGTTTCCTCACCACTTATCGCCTGCAGCCCACCTTGACGATCGAGACGTAACCGCAAGACGCAAGTCATTGCACGCCGTAGCCCTACGACATGAATTTCGTGCTTTCCTTCGCCGTCCGGAGGACTCTGATGGCGGGTCGATTCACCGTTAGGAGAGCGACCGCGATGGCAGAGGAAACCAAGACTGGGCCGCAGGCGTTGGTTCCGGCGAACGACAACGGCGGCATCGTAAACCCCGAGGGTCGCCCTGAAGACATGGCGGCGGCCAAGCTGGATCGGGTGGTGCTGGATGTCGCCCGGCTGATCGGCCGGCAGCTGGCGCGGGAGGCGTTCGAGGCTGGATCCGCGGCCAACGACAATCGGCCGGGCTGTCAAAAGGGAGAGGGCAGGGGGCCGGATGGCAAATCCCTCGGAAACAGAAGAGAGGATCCGCCGCCATGACCCGTGTCGCACTCTATGCCCGCTATTCTTCCGACAGCCAGCGGGATGCCTCCATCGAGGACCAGTTGAGGCTGTGCCGCGAGCAGGCAGCGCGCGAGTGCTGGAGCGTGGCGGGAACCTATGAGGATGCAGCGATCTCCGGTGCCAGCACCGTGCTGCGGCCGGGCATCCAGCATTTGGTGCGCGATGCCCAGCGAGGCCGCTTCGAGGTCGTGCTGGCCGAGGCGCTCGACCGCGTCAGCCGCGACCAGGCAGATGTCGCTACCCTCTTCAAGCATCTCAAATTCGCCGGCGTTGCCATCGTCACCTTGGCCGAGGGCGAGATCAGCGAGTTGCATGTCGGCCTTAAGGGCACGATGAATGCCCTGTTCCTCAAGGACCTTGCCCTCAAGACCCATCGCGGCCTGCGGGGGAGAGTGGAGAAGGGTAAGGCCGGAGGCGGGCTGTGCTACGGCTACCGGGTGGTGAAGAAACTGGATACCGCAGGTGAACCGGTTCGCGGCGACCGCGAGATCGTGCCGGAGGAAGCAACCATCGTGCGCCGCATCTTCCGCGAATTTGCTACCGGCAAGAGCCCGAAGGCAATAGCCGTCGACCTCAACAAGGAGGGCGTTCCTGGTCCGCTCGGTCGACACTGGGGTGATACCAGCGTGCGAGGGCATGTCATCCGAGGTACCGGTGTCATCAACAACGAACTCTACACCGGTGTGCTGGTTTGGAACCGCCTGCATTTCGTCAAGGATCCTTCCACCGGCAAGCGCGTTTCACGGGCCAATCCGCCAGCCAAATGGATCCGCACCGAGGTGCCGCATCTCAGGATCGTCGACGACGAATTGTGGCAGGCCGTGAAGGAGAGACAGAAATCCATCGCCAGCCAGTTCGAGGCTGTGGCGATCGCCACGCGCAAGGCCCGGGCGAGGAAGCTGCACACTATGAAGCGGCCGGTCTCCCTGCTTTCCGGGTTGCTCACCTGCGGCTGCTGCGGCGGGCGCTACGGCCTGTTCACACGCGAGCGCTATGCCTGCCTCAACCACCAGCGCCGGGGCATCTGCGACAATGGCCGCTCCATCACCCGCGAGAAGATCGAGCAGCGAGTCCTCGCAGGCCTGAAGGAAAGGCTCGTCTCGGCCGATGCCGTGGCCGAGGCGATTAGAGCGTACGCCCATGAGACCAACCGCCTGAACCAGGAGCGTCGCGCGCAAGGCGAACAGGACCGCAGGGCGCTCGACAAGATCGAGCGCGCCATCGCCGGCATTATGGCCGCGATCGAGGACGGCCTGTACCAACCTTCGATGAAACCGAGAATGGGAGACCTGGAGAGGCAGAAGGCGGAGATCATCGCGCGTCTGGCAGTGGCGCCCACTGACGTGCCCGACCTGCATCCCAACATCGCCACTCTTTATAGGAAGCGGGTCGAGCAGTTTACACAAGCGCTCGCCAAGAACGAGGACGGACGTGTGGCCGCCGAGGCGTTGCGCTCGTTGATCGGCGAGATCGTACTCACTCCCGGCGACAAGCGCGGCGAGGTCCATGCCGAGCTACGCGGCGAGTTGTTCGGCATCCTCGAACTCGCTAAACCCGACCAAAATCCAAGGTCTAACGATCTTATGACAAAAGGGGTTGCGAGTCCCCGCAACCAAACTCAAAACGGCCCGCTCAACGCGGGCCGTTTTGTTATTCGGCTGTGAGGGCCGGTCGATTTGAACTCTCATCAGGGGCCTTCAATAGGGCAAAGCCGACGCCCCGGGACAGAGAAGCCAAATCCTGGCCTCGCTACCAGCTTCGATTGAAAAACGCCGGCAACTCGACGAGTTGCCGGCGTTTTGCTTCGTGGCGCAGTTCCGCTCAGACGGAATCGTCAGGCGGGCTTGTCGTCGGGATGGCCAAGCTCGCAGAACCAGCCGCCGAGATATTTCACCGACGGCTTGTTCGGATCGGGAACAGGGGTTTTGGCCTCGACCGCCGCGCGAAATGGCTCGGCGCTGTCCTGCGGGATGAAGCCAAGGTGGTCCGCGCCGCTGTTGTCGACCATCTTCAGCCTGTTGTTGGAAATGCCGAAGGAGATCGTGTGGCCGACGCGCGGCGCGGTAAGCGACGCTTCGACCAGGCGCACGCAATCGGCGAAGGACAGATATGACCACAGCATGCGCCGGTCGGCCGGTTCGGGGAAGGACGAGAAGATGCGCAGGCACGCCGTCTCGATGCCGAACTTGTCCCAATAGAGCCGACTGAGGCTCTCGACGAAGTTCTTCGAAACGCCATAGAGGCTGTCGGGGCGTACCGGGGCGTCGACCCCGATATGCGCCTCGATCTCGTGATAGCCGATGGCATGCACCGACGAGGCGTAGATGACGCGCTTCGCGCCGTGTTTCCGGGCGCCTTCATAGATGTGGTAGGAGCCGCGGATGCTGGAATCGAGGATGGTCTGCCATTCGCATTCGAGCGGCGCGCCGCCGAAATGGACGATCGCGTCGCAATCCTTGGTCGCGGCGATCGTGGCTTCCATGTCGGCGAGGTCGAAGACCGCTTCCTCCTCGTGCGGCTCAAGGTCGCCGAAGGGTTCGCGCCCCGCCAGGCGGATCGTCTTGGCCAACGGCGCCAGCCCCTTGCGCAGCTGCGAGCCGAGCCGGCCGGCGGCGCCGGTGATCAGGATACGTTCGTAATGCGGCATCACTTACTCCACTTGCGCGACGGCGGCGTTGATCCGCGCGATCGCCTCGGTCAGCACCTCTTCGCTGGTCGCGGTCGAGATGCGGAAATAGGGTGACAGTCCATAGGCGACGCCAGGCACCGACGCCACCTGGCCTTCGTTGAGAAGATAATTCGAGACGGCCGCGTCGTCCTCCAGCACGACACCCTTGGGCGTCTTGCGGCCGATCAGGCTGGCGCAGCCGATATAGGCGTAGAAAGCGCCTTCCGGCGGCGACAGCGTCAGGCCATTGATCTTCCGGATGCCGTCCACCACCAGGTCGCGGCGCGCCTCGAAAGCCTGGCGGAAGCGGGCGACTTCATGCTGCGGGCCGTTGAGCGCGGCGACAGTCGCTGCCTGCGCGATCGAGCAAACCGAGGTGCAGGATTGGCTCTGGATGGTCGACATCGCCTTGAGAAGTGGTGCCGGCCCAGCCGCATAGCCGACGCGCCAGCCAGTCATCGCATAGGATTTCGAAACGCCGTTGACGATCAGCGTGCGGTCCTTGAGCTCGGGGCAGGCCTTGCCGAAGGAAACGAACTCGCGTCCGTCGAACAGGATGTGCTCGTAGATCTCGTCGGAAAGGATGAGCACCTGCGGATGCTTCGCCAGCACAGCGGCCAGCGCCTTCAGATCGGATTGCGAATAAACCGCGCCGGACGGGTTGCCCGGCATGTTGAGGAAGAGCCACTTCGTCCTTGGCGTGATCGCCTTTTCCAAGAGCGCCGGCGCCAGCCGGAAGCCGGTGGTCTCCGGGCATTCGACAACGACCGGCGTGCCGCCGAGCAGCTTCACCATTTCCGGGTAGGAGACGAAATACGGCGCCGGCAGGATCGCCTCGTCGCCGGTCTCGAGCGTCGCCATAAGCGCGTTGAAGATGATCTGCTTGGCACCGTTGGCGACGACGATATCATCGGCGGTGTAGTGCAGCCCGTTCTCGCGGCGGAATTTGCCGGCTATGGCTTCGCGCACTTCGACCGTGCCGGCGGCGGCCGTGTAGAGTGTCTGGCCGGCCTTGGCGGCGAAATGAGCGGCATCGACGATGTGATGCGGTGTCGGAAAGTCGGGTTCGCCCAGGCCGAGATCGATCACGTCGACGCCCTTGGCGCGCAGCGCCTTGGCGGCCTGCGAAGCCGCCATCGAAGCCGAAGGCTTCACCGCCGACAGGCGCGAGGCAACATAGCTCATCAGTCGTTCTCCGTGATGTAACCCTTGGACCGGTCATTGGCTCGCGCGGCCGCATTGCGTTTGGCCGGATCGCCATAGCCGCCGCCGCCCGGCAGTTCGAGGATCAGCCGCCGTCCTGCCGGCACATGCTGCCAGCCTTTCGGGCGCATCTTTGTGCCGTCGTCGAGCTTGACGACACCAGCGACGCCCGGCTTGCCGCCGTTGCGTCCGTGGGCCGGATGATTGACGCGGTCGAACATGGCCGAGAAGTCGAATTCATGGCCGTCGGTGGCGGCGATCTCGATAACCTGCCCCAAGCCGCCGCGGAATTCGCCGTCGCCGCCGGAGTTGGGCCGCAACTCCTTGCGCCAGATGACGATCGGCCCGGTATGTTCGGTCGCTTCGATCGGCATGGTGTGGACGCCCGACGGAAAGGCCGTGGCCGACAGGCCGTCGAGCTCGGGGCGGGCGCCCATGCCGCCGGAGTTGAACATCAGCACCTCGGCGCGCCGGCCGGACGCGCCGGCAACGGGGCGCGCCGAAATATGGATGTTCCAGAGCGCGCCGGCGCCTTCGGCAAGGATTTTTCCGGGCAACGCCTTGGAGAAGGCGCCGAGCACCAGATCGGGAACCATGTGGCCGAAAATATGCCTGAGCGCCACCGGCGCCGGCCGCACCGCGTTCAGGATGTTGACCGGCGACGACACGGTGAAGAAGGCGAGCGAGGCGGCATTGTTGGGAATGTCGGGCGCCACCATGCATTTCAGCGCATAGCAGGCATAGGCCTTGCTGTAGATGATTGGGCAGTTGAGGCCCCAGCGGCTCATCGGATCGGTGCCGGTGAAATCGACTTCGACATGGTCGCCGTGGACCGAGACCGTGGCTGCGAGCTTGACCGGCTCGTCGTAGCCGTCGGTCACCAGCTCGTTCGACCAGCTTCCCTTCGGCAGCGCCTCGATGCGCTCGAGCATCGCGTCGCGGGTGCGCGAGAAGATGAAGTCGCCGAGGCCGACGAGCGAGGCCAGGCCGATCTCCTTCATCATGTCGACTAGGCGCCGGTGGCCGACCTCGTTGCAGGCGGCCAAGGAATAGAAATCACCAACCACCTGGTTGGGCTCGCGGACATTGGCGCGCAGGATGCGGACGAGATCGAGATTGACTTTGCCCTTTTCCGCGAACTTCATGATCGGGATCTGGATGCCTTCCTCATAGACCGACTTGCCGTCGGCGCCGAAGCCGCGGCCGCCGACATCGACGACATGCGCGGTGCAGGCGAAGAAGGCCACGAGCTCGCCGTTGAGGAAGGACGGCGACACCATGGTGATGTCGTGCAGGTGGCCGGTGCCGAGCCAAGGGTCGTTGGTGACATAGGTGTCGCCTTCGAACATCTCCTCGCGCGGGATTGCGTGCATGAAATGCAGCACCGCCTCGGCCATGGTGTTGACGTGGCCGGGCGTGCCGGTCACCGCCTGCGCCAGCATCTGGCCGCGCGGATCGAACACGCCGGCCGACAGGTCGCCGGATTCGCGCACGGAGGTCGAGAAGGCCGTGCGCAGCAAAGTGAGCGCCTGCTCCTCGACCACCGAGATCAACCGGTTCCACATGACCTGCATGCGGATTTCGCCAATGCTGTTCATGCCTGGGTCGCTCATGCCTGGCTGCCTTTGCGGATCAGGAGTATCGCGCCGTCGCTCTGGATGACGGCGTCGAAGCTGGTGGTGACGACGGTGGACGTCTCGCGCTCGACGATGACGGCCGGACCGGCGACGCGGTCGCCGGCGCAGAGCGTGTCGCGCTCGACGATACCATAGGTTCGCGAGGCGCCGCTGACAGGGTCAAAGACCTCGCGCGTCGTTGTCGGCTCGTTCGTCTTTTTGCCTTTGGTCAGCTCGTGCCTCGCAACGGCGGGTCGAACATCCGTCGCCTTGACCGACCAGGTGACGATCTCGATCTCCAAGCCGTCGAGGCCTTCGATGGCGCGGCCGAAGAAGCGCTGGTAGTTCGCCTCGAACAGCTCCTTGAGTCTGGCCACGGCATCGTCGCCGAACGGTTCGTCCGCCAGCGGCACGGGGATTTCCCAGCCCTGGCCGGCATAGCGCATGAAGGCGGTGATCTCGCAGACGATTTTTCCGCTGGCACCGGTGCGCACGAAACCCTCGGCGGAGGCTTTGAGGTCGGCGAGGAGTGCGTTGACTTCGGCCGGCTTGAAGCGCGACAGGCGCGTCAGCTTCGACGCCAAGGCTTCGTAGCCGAACGGCGCCTTGAGGAAGCCGATCGCCGACCCGACGCCGGCGCCGCGCGGCACGATGCATTGGTCGATCCCGAGCTTTTCGCAAAGCCTTGCGGCGTGGAGGGGTGCTGCGCCACCAAAGGCGATCATCAGATTGTCGGATATGTTCTTGCCGTTTTCGACGGCGTGGACGCGGGCGGCATTCGCCATGTTCTCGTCCACCACCTCGCAGATGCCGAAGGCGGTCGCGATGGCATTCAGCGACAGGCGCTCGCCGACATCGCGCAGGATCGCCTGCTCGGACGCGGCGGTGTCGAGCTTGATCGCGCCGCCGGCGAAATTGTCGGGGTCGAGCTTGCCGAGCACGAGGTCGGCGTCGGTGATCGCCGGACGCTTGCCGCCGCGGCCGTAGCAGGCGGGGCCGGGTTCAGAGCCGGCGCTTTCCGGTCCGGTCTGGATGCGGCCCATGGCGTCGACCCAGGCGATCGAGCCGCCGCCGGCGCCGATCTCGATCATCTCGATCACCGGGATGGAGATCGGCATGCCCGAGCCCTTCGAAAAGCGGTAGGTGCGGGCCACTTCGAAGGTCCGCGCCGTGCGCGGCGCAAAATCCTCGATCAGGCAGATCTTGGCGGTGGTGCCGCCCATGTCATAGGAGACGACCTTTTCGAGCCCGAAGCACCGGGCGATGTCGGCGGCGAAAATGGCGCCTCCCGCAGGACCGGATTCGACCAGGCGAACCGGGAATTCCGAAGCGGTTTCGACCGAGATCAGGCCGCCGCCCGAATGGATCATGAAGACCGGGCAGTCGGCGCCCATGTCCTTCAGCCGCGTCTGCAGGCGGGCGAGGTAGTCAGCCATCTGCGGCCGTACATAGGCGTTGGCGCAGACCGTGTTGAAGCGCTCGAACTCGCGCATCTGCGGCGAGACCTCGGCGCTGATCGAAATCGGGATGGTGAGTTTGCGAGCGAGGATCTGGCGCGCTCGGCGCTCGTGGTCGGGGTTGGCGTAGGCGTGGATGAAGCCGATCGCCACCGAACCGAAATTGCCGGCAGCGACCCGGTCGGCGATCTCCTCGAGCGCGGCCTCGTCGAGCGGCTGCAGCTCCTGCCCCTCGGCGCCGATGCGGCCCCTGACCGTGAAGCGGTCCTCGCGCGGGATCAGCGGCGTCGGCAGTTGCAGGTTCAAGTCATACTGCTCGAAGCGGTTCTCCGTCCGCATCTCGATCACGTCGCGAAAACCTTCGGTCGTGATCAGCGCTGTCCGGGCGCCGCGCCGCTCGATCAGCGCGTTGGTGGCGAGCGTCGTGCCGTGGATGATGATGCCGATCTCGGCTGCAGAAATTCCGGCATCGCGGATCACCACGTCGATACCGTCGAGGATCGCCTGCTCGGGCGCCGCATAATTGGTCAGCACCTTGGTCGAAAACATCGTTCCCCTGACATCGAGCGCGATGTCGGTGAAGGTGCCGCCAATGTCGGCGCCGAGACGGATGTCGTCTGATCTGGAGGTCATGCCTTGGCCTTCTGCGAAGCAAGCGCGGCGTCGCGCATCTGGGAAAGGGTTTGCCGGGGCGTGAGCGCTTCGGGCGAGATGGCGATGTCGAGGACCGCGCCCGTTGTCGAGGCGAGCGCCCGATCGAAGGCGGCGGCGAAATCCCCGGTCGATTCGACGCGCTCGGCGTGAAAACCATAGGCCTTTGCCAGCGCCACGAAGTCCGGGTTTTCCAGCGAGGTGCCGGAGACGCGGGCCGGATAGTTGCGTTCCTGATGCGCGCGGATCGTACCGTAAATGCCGTTGTTGATGATGAGCACGATCGGCTGCGCGCCGGCCTGCATGGCGGTGCCGAGCTCCTGGCAATTCATCTGAAAGTCGCCGTCGCCGGCAAAGCAGACGACAGTACGGTCCGGATAGGCGACCTTCGCGGCGACTGCCGCCGGCAGGCCGTAGCCCATGGCGCCGGATTGCGGCGCGAGCAGCCGCGCCTGCGGTCCGAACTTGAAGAACTTGTTCGGCCATACGGTGAAATTGCCGGCGCCGTTGGTGAGGATGACGTCGGCCGGCAAGGTCTCGCGCAGCCAGGCGCTGACCGCGACCATGTCGACCGGGCCGGGCTGTACGGGTGCCGCGAAGGCGCCTTCATAGGCCTTGCGCGCCGCCGCGCGCCAGTCGGCCCAGCCACCCTTCACCGGTGTCAGGGCCTTGGCGAAAGTGTTCGGGCCGGCGTGGATGCCGATCGCGGGCACATAGATCTTGCCGATCTCGCGGTCGGAGCCGTGCGCATGGATCAGCTTCTGGCGCGGCACCGGAACGTCGAGCAGCGTGTAGCCGTCCGTCGTCATCTCGCCGAAGCGGACATTGACGGCCAGGATCACGTCCGCATCGCGGATCAGCGTCTTGACATGCGCCACCATGCCGACGCCGGCTTCGCCGACGAACACCGGCGAATGGTTGTCGAACTGGTCCTGGTAGCGGAAGGCGGCAACCACAGGGATGTCTGAAGCCTCGGCGAAGGCCTGGAGCGCGGCGCGTCCATCGGTCGTCCAGTTGGCGCCACCCATGAGCAGCACCGGCTTCTCTGCCGCAGCCAGCATCTCAAGCGCCGCCGCGACGGCATCCCGCGACGGAGCGGCTTCGAAAATCGAAGCAGGGCCGCTGAGCGGCGCGGCCTCGGTCATGGTCGTCAGCATGTCTTCGGGCAGCGCGACGACGACGGGGCCGGGCCGGCCGGTCAAGGCGGTGGTCCAGGCGCGCGCTACGATCTCGGGAAGTCGCGCAACGTCGTCGATCTCGACCGCCCATTTTGCGACGGTCCCGTAGACCGCCCGGTAATCGATCTCCTGGAAGGCTTCGCGGCCTTTCATGTCGGTGCCGACCTGGCCGACGAAGAGGATCATGGGCGAGGAGTCCTGCATGGCGGTGTGGACGCCGATGCTGGCATTGGTCACGCCGGGGCCACGCGTCACGAAGCAGATGCCCGGTGTGCCCGTCAGCTTGCCATAGGCGGAAGCCATGAAGGCCGCGCCGCCTTCGTTGCGGCAAAGCACGTAGTCGAGCTTGCCATGGGTATCGTGCAGCGCGTCGAGGACGGCCAGATAGCTCTCGCCGGGAACGCCAAAGCTCTTGGCGGCACCCAAGGCAATGAGGCACTCGACAAGAAGGCGACCGCCATTGCGGACCATGCTTCGACATCCTCTTAAAGCTGGCGGCAAGCGGACCGGGCCTGCCCTTGCAACTATACCTGCACCGCGGCGGGCCGGCGCGAAATCAAGAAATGCGATCCATACGAAAGTTTTTCTTTGCTATGGAATCCGCACCAGAACACCGGGGTTCATCGTAGCCTGCGGATCGAATGCGCGTTTGAGCCGCGCCATCAGGCTACGCTCGGTGGAGCCGCGGTTACGGTCGGCCATGGCGATCTTGGCGCGGCCGAGCCCATGCTCGGCGGCAAAGCTGCCGCCCATGTCGGTGGCTAAGGCAGCCAGCGCCTCGGCGAATGCCCCAGCCTTGCCGTCGAAATCGGCGCGGCCTTCCGGCGGCGACAGATTGTAGTGGATGTTGCCGTCGCCGAGATGGCCGAACGGGTTGATCCGCACGCCGGGAAGAATGTCGTGGCATAGTTTCGCGCCGGCCTCGATGAAGCGCGCGATCGCGCCCGGCGGCACGGAGATGTCGTGCTTGAGCTGCTCGCCCTCCAGCCGCTGGCCCTCCGGCTGCTCCTCGCGCAGCCGCCAGAACTGCGCCCGTTGCGCGCCCGAATTGGCCAGCGCGCCATCCACGACCAGGCCTTGCTCCATGCCCCATTCCAGCGCCGAAGCCAGGATCTCGTCGAGAGGGACGCGCGTCGAGCCCGACGCCACTTCGACGAGCAGATAGACGTCGCCCCTCGTCTCCAGCTGATAGGCAAGATCCGGCAGATGCTTGAGCGCGAGCGTCAGGCCGACATCCGAAAAGAACTCGAGGCCGGCCAGGAATTCTCCGGCCTCGCCGCGCAGGAAGGCGCCGAAGGACACGGCGGCGGCGAAGTCGGACATCACCAAGAGCGCGCTCGCCTGCTGCTTTGGCGTGGGATAGAGCCGAAGCACGGCGCGCGTCACGATGCCGAGCGTGCCTTCCGAACCGCAGAACAGCTTGCGCAGCTGATAGCCGGCATTGTCCTTCTGCACGGCGCGAAGACCGTCCCACACCGTGCCGTCCGGCATCACGACCTCGAGGCCGAGCACCAGATCCTGCATCATGCCGAAGCGAAACGCCTGGCTGCCGCCGGCATTGGTGCCGATCAGGCCGCCGATCCTGGCGCTGCCTTCGGCCCCGAGATGCATCGGAAACATCAGGCCATGCGGTTCCAGCGCCTCATGCAGCGCGGCAAGCACGACGCCCGCGTCGACGATGATCGATCCGCTCTCCGGCTCCGGTTCGCCGATCGCCGTCATGCGTGAGAGCGAGACGATCGCCGCGTTCGCCCGATCGGCGACGGCGCCGCCGCACAGGCCGGTGTTCCCGCCTTGCGGGATCACCGCCACGCCTGCCTCCCTGCATATGTTTACGACTGCCGCCACCTCCGCGGCGCTGGCAGGCCTGGCAATCCCAAGAGGCGCTACGCCATAGCGGTTGAGCCAATCGCGGTGGTAGGGCTCGGCATCACCACCGGAAAGCCAGCCTTTCGGCCCGAGGATTGCCTGCAATGCGATAACGAGATCAGCCATCTGGGTACCTGAGATGTGGATGAGCCGCGTATAGACAGTAAGGCCGTACGGCTCAATGACCCAGGACCTGCGACAGGAATTGTCGCGTGCGCTCGTTCCGGCAAGAGGTGAAGAACTCCTCCGGCGGCGCCTCCTCGACGATCTCTCCGCCGTCCATGAAGACCACCCGGTCGGCGACACGCCGCGCAAAGCCCATCTCATGCGTGACGCAGATCATCGTCATGCCGTCGGAGGCGAGCGTCACCATCACGTCCAGCACCTCCGATATCATTTCCGGATCGAGCGCCGAGGTCGGCTCGTCGAAAAGCATGATCTGCGGCTGCATGCAAAGCGCCCGCGCAATCGCCACACGCTGCTGCTGGCCGCCGGAGAGCTGGCCGGGAAACTTCATCGCCTGCTCGGGGATGCGGACCTTCTCAAGATAGCGCCGGGCAGTTGTCTCCGCTTCCGCGCGCGGCAGCTTGCGCACGATCATCGGCGCGATCATGCAGTTCTCCAGCACCGTCATATGCGGGAACAGGTTGAAGTGCTGGAACACCATGCCGACTTCGCGCCTGATCCCGTCGATGTTGGCGACATCGTCGTTGAGCTCGGTACCGAGCACAGTGATGCGGCCGCCATCGTGCTGCTCGAGCCGGTTGATGCAGCGGATCATGGTGGACTTGCCGGAGCCGGAAGGACCGCAGACGACGATCCTTTCGCCCCGCCCGACGGACAGGTTCACCTTCCGCAGCGCATGGAATGTCCCGTAGTGTTTGTCGAGGTTTTCGATGCGGACCGCCGGTCCGGAAGCTTTGCCCGGATTCATGTCTACCGCCTCCTCACCGTTCGCCGACCGACATGCGGCGCTCGAGGAAGGCGCCGTAGCGGGACAGGCTGAAGACGAAGACGAAGTAGATGAAGGCGATAAAGGCGTAGACCTCGACATAGGCGAAGCGCCATTCGCCGGTGCCGTAGGCGGCGTTGCCGGAGGCCAGGATCTCGAAGAAGCCGACGATGACCACCAGCGAGGTTTCCTTGAACGAGATCACGAACTGGTTGATCGTCGCCGGCAGCGCGTTGCGCATAGCCTGCGGCAGAAGGATGCGGCCGATGCGCTGCCAGTAGCTCATGCCGAGAGCCATGGCGGCTTCTTCCTGTCCCGCCGGCACCCCTTGCATGCCGCCCCGCACGATCTCGGCCTGGTAGGCCGAGAAGAACAGGGCGGAGCCGAGGATGACCCGATAGAGCTTGTCGCCCACCAGCCATTGCGGCAGCGCGAAGGGCAGGACGATGGCGAAGGTGAACAGGATCGAGATCAGCGGCAGCGATCGGACCCCGTCGATGATGAGCGCGGTGGTCCGCGATATCCAGGGAAGCTCCGAGCGCCGCAGCAGAGCTAGGCAGATCGCCAGCGGGAAGCCGATCAGGCAGGTGGTGACGAAGATGAAGAGGGTCAGCGCCAGGCCGCCCCAGGCTTCCTCGCCGACATAAGGCAGTCCAAGCACGCCGCCCTTCATCAGCATATAATAGAGGGCCGTGCCTGCTCCCCAGACGAACGCGATGCGGCGGCCCGTCCAGAAGGCCGGGATGCAGCTCAGCACCGTCATCACCACGACGGCCACACAGGCAAGTGCGGAGCGCCATTGCTCCTCGAAGGGATAGAGGCCGAAGAGGATGATGCGCCACCTTGCCGCGATGACCGACCAGCAGGCGCCGGCCGCCGCCTGGCAGGCCTCCGGTCCGCCGCTCGTCGTGAAAACGGCCGAGAAGACCGCCCAGTTGAGCAGCTTCCAGACGACGAAAGCCAGGATCGCCAGCGAGATCAGCGACAGCAGCGCCTGGAGCGGCGTCGCGAAGAAGCGGCGCTTCAGGTCTTCGACCTTTCCCGGGGCAGGGGGAGCGACAACGACCATCTCCATCTCTCACGCCCTCAGTTGATTGCCCTTCAGGGCAATGGCTTTGTTGATGCGGTTGAAGATGGCGGCAAGGCTGAGGTTGATGGCGAGGAAACCCGCCATCAGGATGCCGATGGTTTCCAGCGTCTGGCCGGAATGGTTGATGGTCAGCGCCACGATCATGAAGAAATCGGTGAAGCCGACGGCGATGCCCATGGTCGTCGCCTTCATCAGCCAGACATACTGGTTGGCGAGGATCGGCAGCATGGCGCGCAGCGCCAGCGGCAACCGCACAAGCGTGAACACGCGCCAGGGGCTCAAGCCCAGCGAAAGCGCCGCTTCCATCTGGCCTTTGCCCACCGCCTTGAAGCCGCCGCGCACGATCTCGGCGATGTAGGAACCGCCATAGATGGCGATGGCGATCGCCAGCGCGGAAAACTCCGGCGGAATACGCAGGCCTCCCTTGAGATTCAGGCCTTGCAAGGCGGGGAAGTCGAGAAGTGGCAGGTCCGGCAAGCGACCGAGCGCCAGGATGACGGCGGCGGCGGCCAGCGCCGTCGCCGCCGCGGCCAGTTGAATGCCGAGCCGCTCGCCGAATGGTCGGCTAAGGCGCGACGTCCTGCCCAGCCAGACGGGAAGCGCGATTGCCGCGATCACGGCAAGTATCGCCGCCGCAAACGCGATGGCCCCGACATTGGGGATCGGCAAGTAGAGGCCGCGGCTGGTCAGCAGCATGCCGAATGCCTCATGCGCGGCGCGCGGCGTCGGCAGGTGCGTGATGACGGCGTACCAGAAGAAGACCTGGAGGATCAGCGGGATGTTGCGGAAAATATCGACATAGGTGCGGCCAAGCAGCCGCGCCAATTCGTTCGAGGACGTTCGTGCCAGGCCGACGATCGTTCCGACCAGCGTCGCCAGCATCAGCCCGACGGTGCCGAGGAACAGCGTGTTGATGATGCCGATGAGGAAGAACCACCAATAGGGATCGTTGGCCGTGGCGGGCAGCAGCGAGAAGTTCACGTCCCAGCCCGTTGACTTGTAGAGGAAGTCGAAGCCGGAGGTGATCCCTTGCTCGGCAAGGTTGCGCCGGGCGATGACCACGCCGGCGAGCACAAGCGCCGTAAGCGCGCCGACATAGAGAACCTGCAACAGCGCGTTGCGGACCTTCTGATTTCTCAGCAGGCTGACCATCGACCTATCTTTCTCGAATTGCTGCCGGCTCCGCCCGGCGCAAGCCAAGCGGAGCCCAGAGCAGGATAACTTCAGACGCGGATCAGTCGATCACCAAGGGGATCAATCGATCACCAGCGGGAACAGGACGCCGCCATTGTTCCACAGGTTGGTCAGCTCGCGATCCATCTTGTAGGGCGAATCCTTGCCGAGATCGCGATCGAAGATCTCGCCGTAATTGCCGACCTTCTTGATGACGTTGTAGGCCCAGTCGTCGGAAAGCCCGAGACCCTTGCCCATGCCCGGCGTGACGCCGAGGAATTTCGCCACCTGCGGCGAGGTCGGCTTGGCCTTGATCTCGTCGACATTCTTGGAGGTGATGCCTTCCTGCTCGGCGAAGATCAGGGTGCTCAGCGTCCAGTTGGCGATGTCCACCCAGTTGTCGTCGCCTTGGCGCATGATCATCACCTCGGGCTCGACCGCGAGCACGTCGGGCAGGATCACATGATCTTCGACCTTGCTCTTGGCGATGCGGGCGATGGCCAGCGTCGGACCCCACTGCGCATAGAGATCGCAGCGGCCGGAGAAATAGGCTTGTTCCAGCTCTTCGGTCTTTTCGATCAGCACCGGCTCGAGCTTGATGCCGAGCTTCTGGGCGTAGGCGGCGACCTGCTGCTCCTGCGAGGTGCCGGCGGGGATGCAGATCGTGCCACCATTGGCGTCCTTGAGCGACTTCAGGTTCAGCTCCTTATGCGCCATCACCTTGGTGGTTCCGAGGTAATAGGACATGGAGAATTGCAGGCCGAGCTCGGTGTCGCGGCTGAGCGTGCCGCCCGAGGCCTTGATGATGATGTCGACGTCGCCCGACTGGAGCGACGGCCAGCGCTGCGCCCAGCTGATCGGAACGATCTTCAGCTTCGCCGGATCGCCGAACACGGCCGTGGCCACCGCCTTGCAGAGGTCGATGTCCATGCCCTTCCAGTTGCCCTTATCGTCCACCTCGGCAAAGCCGAGATAGGAGCCGTCATGGCCGGTGCAGTTGAGCACGCCGCGCGCCTTGACGGTTTCGAGCGTCTTGCCGCCGGCGGCTTCAGCGGGTGCGGCCAGATGAACGAGGCCCAGGGCCATAGCGGCGGCCCCCCATTTGATCATTTTCATTTTGATTGTCTCCACTGTTGAGGTTGTTCCGTTTCTTGTTGTTGGAGCCCGTAGGATGCCTTTCGGAGCTCGGTCTCTAAGCCGCTTGTCAGTCGGAAAGCGGGGTCGGTTTCGGCAAGGAGATCTTGAGGTCGCTGCGCCAATCCTCCTGGGCTAGCCATCGATGGAGCGCGGCCACAGCCTTCACACGCAGATGCCCACGCGGGACGACGAGGTAGAAGCCCGGGACTTCTTCCGGCTTCATATCGGCGATGGCGTCGCGGCCGATCGGCGCGACCAGCGCGCCGGAGCGAAAATCCTCCTCGGCGTCGATGACGGAGACGAGGCCGACGCCGATGCCCTGCAAGGTCGCACGGCGCATCGTCGCCGCGTCGTCGAAGCTGATGCTGCGGTCTCCGTCGGTCAGCTCCACGCCGAGGTGCCGCAATATGTCCGGCCACAGGCGCTTCGACTTGACCGTGTCGAGCAGCGTGAAACGCGTCAGGTCATGCGCCGACTTGATCTTCTCGCCGATCGCCGGCGTGCAGCAGATGATCTTCGGGTCAGGCACCAGCAGCGTGACCTCGTAGTCGGGCCAGTTGCCGTAGCCCCACTGCACCGTCATATCGATGTCGTCGCGGCCGAAGTCGGGCAGGTCGACCATCGTGGTCAGGCGCAGGTCCGCTCCCGGCAGCATCTCGCGGAACAGCGAAAGCCTTGGCAGCAGGTAATGCGTCGCGAAATACGGGCTCGCATTGAGGTTGATGCGGTCGCGGTAGTTCGACTTGGTGACGCGGCGCACGCCTTCGGAGAACTCGTCGAAGCCCGCCTTGACGTAGTGCGAGAGCAGGATCGCCGACTCGGTCAATTCGATGGACCGGCCCCTGCGCTCGAACAGCGTCACCTGAAGCGTGTCTTCCAGCAGCTTGATCTGCTGCCCGACCGCCTGCGGCGTGACCAGCAATTCGTCGGCCGCCTGCCGGAAGCTCTTGTGCTGCGCGACGGCGTGGAAGACGCGAAGCGCATTCAGCGAAGGAAGGCGAAGCTTGCCGGTCATGGTAATTCCGCCTCCTTTCGTTCGAGCTCCGTCGATCATGCACTGCCATATGTCCAGCGGCGCCAGGCCGCCGAGACTCTATGCGTAGATATAACCACCTGAAACGATTACGTTTTCTCCGGTCATGTAGGTGTTCTTCGGGCCGCCGGTCATCAGCACCCATTCGGCGATCTCGCTGGGCTCGGCGCCACGGCCGAGCGGACTTGCCTTGGCCAGTTCCTCGAGGAAGCCGAGTGCCTTGGCCTTCTCGGTGGCCATGCCGGCCGGCGCCACGGAGTTCACCAGGATGCCGTCCTTGGCGGCATAGTGCGCGAAGGACCGCGTCAGGCTGACGACGGCTGCCTTCGTCGCAGCATAGTGGGCGTTCTGCGGATGCGCCTTGAAGGCGTCGACCGAGGTCAGGTTCACGATCCGCCCGCGCACATGATCCTTCGGCTCTTGCGCCTGCATGTGGCGGACTGCCGCCACCATCATATGGTAGGTGCCCTTGATGTTGATGCCGTTTGAGGCGTCCCACTCGGCGTCGGTGATCTCGAGCAGCGGCCGACGCGGATAGATGGCGGCGCAGTTGATCAGCGTGTCGACGCGCCCGAGCTTGGCCACGATGGCGTCGAAGGCGGCGTGGCATTGCGGACCGACCTGGATGTCGCCAGTCGCCGCCGCGGTCGGCAGGCTCTTGGCCTTTGCCGGTTCGAGCGCGCTCTCCGCGGCCTGCTGGTTGATGTCGATGATGCCGATCTTTGCCGCCCCGGCCTCGACAGCCATCTTGGCCAGGAGCGCGCCGAGGCCGGCGCCGCCACCAACGATCAGAACGGAAAGATCCTTCATTGCAGTTTTCCCTACTTGGTGCCGCTGGGCGAGGTCGGCCAGGTCGGCATGATGTCGAAACGGGTGACGTCGGCCCATGCCGGCAGCGCGAGCACCGCGACGACCATCCGGGCCACGTCGTCGGGCTGCACCACCTTGCTGGCGTACATGGCGGCGCGCGCCTTGGCGTCGAGGATGTCCTGGTAGAGCTGCGTCTCGACACGGCCGGCGACGATCTCGGTGACGCGCACGCCGGACGGGGAGAGGTCGGCGCGCAGCGCGGCGGCAAAGCCGGAGATCGCAGCCTTGGTGGCCGCATAGACGGCAATGTTGGAGAATGCGGCGTGGCCCGCGACGGAGCCGGTGAACAATATGTGCCCCGACTGCCGCTCCCGCATCTGCGGCACGACGAGGCGGGTGAGCAGGATCGCCGCGCTGAGGTTCACCTCCAGCGTGGTGTCGATGTCCGCGATCTTCATGTCGGCGAAATTGCCGAGCGGCGGCATGATGCCGGCATTGTTGATCAAGACGTCGATGGTGAGATCCGCCAGCACCGCTTCCAGCGCCTCACGATCGGTGACGTCGACGGCGATGGGGACGATGCCCGGGCGCTCGGCCTGCAGGTCTTTCAGCGCCGCCTGGCTGCGGCCGGCCGCATAGACGTCGTAGCCGGCGTCGCTCAGCGCGATCGCCATCGCCCGTCCTATGCCGCTCGTCGCTCCGGTGATGAAGGCTGTCGTCACTTGGGCTTCCCCATTTGCGGCTTCCCCATTTGCCTGGTTTTCAGTGTGCGGCGCGGGCCAACGCGGCGAAACCAAGAAAACCAGCAAAAAGGAAAGATAAACTTTCGAAAGCCTAGCTGCCGACCCGAATATTCCAACCTCCCGGTGTGGCGGCAAATGCAGACAGCCCAAGGAAAACAACGTCTTCAGCGCGCGGGAGCGGACCGTTGGCCGCAAACCGAGAAAAAACACGGCTTTCGCGAACGACTGGCTTGGCGCGCGGCGACGGGGGCGAACGACATCGAAGCCGGCCAAACTATCCGGCTGTCGGCAAGGGCTTTCTCAGGTCGGTGAAAAGTGAGGCGGCGGCGGCTTTCTGTTCTGCTTCGGTGGCCTCGATGCCCGAAGCTTTCGCCAGCGCGCGCACACGTCCCAGGCTGTTCTGCAGATGCTTGCGCATCGCCTGGCGGGCCTTACTTGCGTCCTGGCTTTCGATGGCATCGACGATCGCTTTGTGCTCGCTGTGGATGCGCGCGTAGTAGCTGTCCTTGAGCGCGGGCTCGACCACGTAGCCGAGCTGGAATCGCGGCACGATCATCGGCCCGAGATAGCTCAAGAAGCCGTGGATGAATTCATTGCGCGCAGACTTGGCGATGGCGAGGTGGAAATCATAGTCGTAGTGGATCTGGACGGCGGCGGGGTCCGCATGCCGGGCGTCGATCTCATCCATCATGGCGCGGATGTCGCTTGCCTCCTTGTCGGTCCGCCGTTCCGCGCAGAGCCCGGCGGATTCCACTTCGACGCTCAATCTGAGCTCAAGCAACGCGATGGTCTCCGGCAATGTCCGCAGCGCCTCCTCCGGAATCGAGAAATTGCGCGGCGCGGGCGTTTCGCTGACGAACATGCCGCGCCCCTGTTGCGGCACAACCATGCCCTCTGAGCGCAGCCGCGCCACCGCCTCGCGCACGACGGTGCGACTGACGTCGTATTCGGCGCAAAGTTCCGCCTCCGTCGGCAGTTGAGCGCCGGGAACCAGCGATCCGGAGCGGATCTTTTCGGACAGGCTCTCCGCCACGACGGTGGACAGCGGCTTGCGCTTCGTCATCGGTCTCCCCTAGAGCAATTCCAGGAAAAGCGTGTAGCGGTTTTCCGTCGGGAATTGCGTAGAAACAAAGAGATAGAGCGGTTCGGCGTTTCCGTGAAACGCTGAAACGCTCGACCCAGATTCGGGGATGATGCCCGAACCGGCAGGACCATTCAAACCGCCGCGGTGACGATCAGTTCGACCAGCATGCCGGGCTTGGCCATCCGGCCTTCGCCGGAGGATCGCGCGGGCGCGTGCTCCTTCGGCATCCAGGCGTCCCAGACCGTGTTGACCTCGTCGAAATCGCGCACGTCGTCCAGCCACATCTGGACGTGGAGGATGCGCGTCTTGTCCGTGCCTGCCTTGGCAAGCAGTGCGTCGATCTTGCCGAGCACCTCGCGCATCTGGTCGGCCGCCGATTGGCCGGGCCGGGCGACCTGGCCGGTGAGGTAGAGCGTCCCGTTGTGGATGACGCCGTGATGGATGCGGGTGTCGAAGTCGAAGCGCTGAATGTCGCTCACTTGTTCTCTCTCAGATTGCCGGTGTCTGCCGGATGGGGTTGCCTTGCAGGTACTGTGCGTATGGCGCCTGCACGAGCCAGCCGGCATCGACCGGAAGCGTGACGCCGGTGATCGACGCGGCGCGGTCGGAGCAGAGGAACAAGGCAGCCTCGGCGACGTCGCGCGGCTCGACGAAGCGGCGCAGCGCAGTCGTAGCCTGGATGGCTTGCGGGTTGCGCTCGCCCTTGGCGATCTTTGCCTTCAGCCCGTCCGACAGCGTGTAGCCGGGCGCCACGGCATTGACGCGAACACCATGCGGGCCGAGCTCGGCGGCCAGCATTTGCGTCAGCGCCAGGACAGCATGCTTGCCCGGCGTGTAGGCCGGCAGCGACAGTGGCGCGAAAGAGGCAAGTGAGCCGACATTGAGGATCGCGCCGCGCCCGGCGGCCGACATCAACCGGCCGAACACCTGGCAGCCGAGCAGCGTGCCGCGATAGTTGATGCGCCACATCCGCTCGTCTTCGTCGAGATCCTGGTCGAGGACGTGCTTGCCGCTCTGCAGGATACCGGCGCAGTTGACCACGACATGCGGCGTGCCGAAGGCGCTTGCGACACCCGCGGCCAGGGCTTCGACCGAGGCCGAGTCGCCGACATCGGTTTGCACGAAAAGAGCGCGCGGCGCGCCGGCACTCTCGCAAGCGTCGGCGGCTTCCTTGCCTCGAACAGCATCGCGGCCGGCGACGATAACCTGATAGCTGTCCCCGGCGAAGCGCTCGGCGATCGCGCGGCCGATGCCGGACGTGCCGCCAATGACGACGGCGGTCGGTGCGTCAGCCATTGCGGCGATCCTTGCGCTCGATGTCGAAGAATTCCGCCATGGCCTCGACCTGGAAATCCATCATCGGGCGTCCCGGCTGGATGCGGCAGCCGATCTCCTTCGCCGCCTTGAGCAGCGCCGTTTCGGCTGGCTCCATGATGATGTCGACGACCGTCATCTGCGGCGTCAGCTTGCTGACGTCCATCGGCAATGGATCGCTGGCCTTCAGCCCGGACGGCGTGGCGTTGATCGCCATATCCATGCCGGACGGATCAGGTTCTCCGACCTCGATGCGGCAGTTAGGGAAAGTCTTGCCGACCAGCGAAGCGAGCTTTTGCGCGCGCTCCTTGTCGATGTCGGCCAGACGGATTTCCGCCGCGCCTTCTTCGGCAAGGCAGTAAGTCAGCGAGGCGCCCGCGCCGCCGGCGCCGACCTGAAGGATGCGCTTGCCGGTGATCCGGTGTCCGCCGGCCTTCAGTCCTTCGATGAAGCCGACGCCGTCGAAATTGTCGGCATACCAGGTGCCGTCCGCCTGCCGGCGCACGGAATTCGCGCTCTGCACGCGCGAAGCGCGATCATGGGCGGCGGCGCATTTGTGGAAGACTGGAACCTTGTACGGCACCGAGATGATCACGCCCCGGATGTTCTCGGCCGCCGTGATGCCGGCCCAGAACGTGTCGAAATCCTCCGGGCGGCAACTCAGCGGCACCATCAGGCTGTCGAGCCCCTTCTGCTCGAAGATATCGTTGAAGATGCCGGGGCTTTTCGCATGGCCTACGGGATGGGCCAGCATGACGAAGACATCGGCCTTGCCGGTTCCGCGCATCATTATTCCTTTCCGTTTGAGAGTTCGTGATGACTGAGGATTTCGAGGGCTCGAACGAGTGAAGAATGGTCGGCCTCCGCGCCTCCCGCCCGGGCTGAGCAGGCATTCATCAGCTGCTGCGCCGCTGCCGTTCCCGGCAAGGCCACGCCGAGCGCGCGGGCGCTTTCCAGCGCAAGATTGAGATCCTTCTGATGCAGCCGGATACGAAAACCCGGCGCGAAGCTGCGGGCGATCATGCGTTCGCCATGTACCTCCAGGATCCGTGACGAGGCGAAGCCACCCATCAGCGCGCCGCGCACCTTGGCCGGATCGCAACCGGCCTTACTGGCGAAGACCAGCGCCTCGGCGACCGCCTCGATGTTGAGCGCGACTATGATCTGGTTGGCGATCTTGCAGGTCTGGCCGGCGCCGTTGTTTTGCCCGATCAAGGTGATGTTCTTGCCGAGCTTCTCGAAGATCGGCAGCGCGCGCTCGAATTCGGAGGCCGGCCCGCCGACCATGATGGTGAGGCTGGCCGACTTGGCGCCGACCTCACCGCCGGAGACCGGCGCATCGAGATAGCCTGCGCCTGCCTGCCTTATCTTCGCGGCGAAGCCGGCCGTGGCGATTGGACTGATCGAGCTCATGTCGATGACCAGCTTGCCGGCCGAAATTCCTTCCAGCACGCCGTTCTGCCCGAACAGGACGCGCTCGACGTCGGGCGTGTCGGGCAACATGGTGATGACGAACTCGGACGCCCGCGCCACCTCGGCGGGAGAGGCAACCACCGATGCGTCGAGGGCCTCCGGCAGGGGAGAGCGGTTGAGGACGGTGACGATCTCATGCCCGGCATCGGCGAGATGCCGAGCCATCGGCGCGCCCATGACGCCAAGTCCGATGAAGCCGATTTTCATAGGCAACTCCCATGCGGCGCCGAAGCGCCTTGCAGCTCAAGCTAGGCATATGATATAGGACATCATACAAATTTCAATGCATCTTCTTCACGAGTGGAGACCGGTCGCATGCAGGAGCGCGTCAATTCGCTGAAGGCGGCCGTACAGGCCGGCCGGGCTCATATCGGCATCTGGTGCTCCCTGGCTTCGGCGCTCACCACCGAAGTCGTCGCGGGCTCCGGGGCGGGCTGGCTGCTGATCGATGGCGAGCACAGCCCGAACGACCTGCGCAGTATCATGGCGCAGCTGCAGGTCGCGGCGGCGTTTCCCTGCGAAGCCGTGGTGCGCTTGCCATCCGACGATCCCAATCTGATGAAACAGGCGCTGGATGTCGGCGCCCGCAGCCTGATGATCCCGAATGTGCGCACGGCCGAACAGGCGCGCGCAATCGTCGCGGCGATGACCTATGCGCCGGGCGGCTTCCGCGGTTTCTCGGTCGGCCACCGCGCCAATGCTTTCGGTCGCATCGCCGGCTACCACGCCAAGGCGCGCGAGCAGCAATTGCTTGCCGTGCAGATCGAGGACGAGGCTGGTGTCGCGAACGCCGCCGAAATCGCGGCGGTGGACGGTGTGGACGTTCTGTTCGTCGGGCCGGGCGACCTCTCCACCAATATGGGCGCGATGGGCAATCCTGGCGCCGGGCCTGTGCAGGAGGCGATATCGTCGGTACGCAAGGCCGCCGCCTCGGCAGGCAAGGCCAGCGGCATCCTGGCTCCCGTGAAGGCCGATGCGGACCGCTACCTCGCCGACGGCTTTACCATGGTGGCGGTCGGTTCCGATCTCGGCTTGCTGGCGCGGGGTTCGGACGCCCTGGTCGCCTCGTTCAATCGGTAGGCATAATCATGGCAATCCCCCCTTACAAAGCACCGTCGCGCAACGCCTATGACATCGTCATCGTCGGCGGCGCGGTCGTCGGCTCGTCGACGGCCTATTGGCTGAGCCAGGCGCTGGGCAGCGGCGCTTCGATCCTCGTGGTCGAGCGCGACTCAAGCTACGAATTCTCCTCGACCGCGCTTTCCACCAGCGCGATCCGCCAGCAATATTCCAATCCGATCAATGTGAAGATCAGCCAGTTCGGCATCGAGATCATCCGTGGTTTCCAGGAGCGGATGGCCCCGTTCTACACGAACGAGCCGGCGCCCGATCTCGGCTTCAAGGAGCACGGGTATCTCTATTGCTGCTCGCCCGAGGGTGTGGAGGCGGCGCGCGAACGAGTCGAGCTGCAGCGCAGCCTCGGCGCCCATACCGTCTTCCTCGAACCGGGCGCCTTGAAGGAACGTTTTCCGTGGCTGAATGTCGACGATCTCGGCGGCGGTTCGTGGGGCGCTCGCGAAGAGGGCTGGTTCGACTCCATGGGCATGTTGAACGGTTTTCGCCGCGCCGCTCGCGGCAGCGGTGTCGAATATATCGACAATGCCGTGACGGCGCTGGACGTCGTTGACGGGCGGGTCGTCTCGGTGCGGCTCCCGACGGGCGAGACGGTCGCTTGCGGCACGCTGGTCAACGCGGCAGGTCCGCGAGCGCAGCAGGTCGCCGCCATGGCCGGGCTGTCCATTCCGGTCGCGCCCTACAAGCGCTACAGCTTCGTTTTCGCCAGCGCCAATGCGATCCCGGGCCGCATGCCCAATGTCATCGACCTTTCAGGCACATTCGTGCGGCCGGAGGGCGAGCTTTTCCTCACCGGCAACACGCCGCAGGGCGATGGGCCGGCCGACTACGACGACTTCGAAATGCATTTCGAGGAGTTCGACGACCATATCTGGCCGGCGCTCTGGCACCGCATCCCGGCCTTCGACGCGCTGAAGGTGCAGACGAGCTGGACCGGACATTACGAATACAACATGCTCGACCACAACGGCATTGTCGGCTTCCACCCGCAAGTGAAGAACTTCATGTTCGCCAACGGCTTTTCGGGGCACGGCCTGCAGCAGTCGCCGGCGGTCGGCCGTGCGGTGTCGGAGCTGATCGTCCACGGCGCGTTCCAGACGCTGGACCTTTCGCCATTCTGCTATGAAAGGATCGCGCGCAACGAACCGTTCCTCGAGGAAGCGGTGATCTAGAACCATCAGATTGCCGGATATCGCAAATCTACGGGCAGACAGACAGGGAACGAATTGCAGCATGCCCGAGCGAGGCGTTCGCTGCCAATGCAAGCGGGACGCCATCAGATAATCCGCGCGGCCAGGCGCCTGGCCCGGTAGTTCAGGATTGCGGCAGTGACCCACGCACCTCAAACACTTTCGAGATAGGTCTCGATCTCGAAGTCGCTGACATTGAGCGCGAAAGTGTTCAGCTCCTGGCGCTTGCAGGCGATGAAGGCGTCGCGCAGCACGTCCGGGAATATCTCCGCAACACGCGGGCCGGTCTCGAAGGCGGCGATCGCCGAGGCCCAGTCGGGCGGCAGCTTGGCGAGCGTCAGCCCCTGGCCCTCGCCGCCGGTCGGCTCGCCGGGCGAGAGCTGGCGCTCGATGCCGATCAACGCCGCGCCGAGGATTGCCGCCAGCACCAGATAGGGATTGGCGTCGGCGCCGGAGACGCGATGCTCGATGCGGCGCGCGGCCGACGGGCCGCCCGGAATGCGGATCGCCACCATGCGGTTTTCATAACCCCAGGCGACGGCGGTCGGCGCATAGGAACGCGGCCGCAGCCGGCGGTAGGAATTGAAATGCGGCGCGAACACCAGCGTGCTTTGAGCCATCGCGGCAAGCAGGCCGCCAACCGCGTGGCGCATGGTGTCGGAGCCTTGGTCCGAGCCGTCGTCGAAGATGTTGCGGCCTTGCCTGTCGAGGACGCTGAAATGGACATGGAAGCCGTTTCCGGCGCGTTCGCCATAGGCTTGGCCATGAAGCAGGCGGCGAAGCCATGTTTGCGGGCAATGCCCTTGACGGTGCGCTTGAAGAGCACGGCGTCGTCCGCGGCGCGCAGGGCGTCGGGCACGTGGTTGAGATTGATCTCGAACTGGCCGACGCCGTTCTCGGCGATCGCGGTGTCGACCGGAATGTCCTGCATGCGGCAGGCTTCGTAGATATCGTGGATGAAGGCTTCGAAATCGTCGACCTCGTCGATCGAAAGCGCCGCGTCGGAATCGAGACGCCGCCCGGTTACCGGCGAAACCGGTCCGACAGGCCGCTGCGAGGTCGGATCGACAAGGTAGAATTCGAGTTCGGTCGCGGTGACGGGCGTCAGGCCGAGCGCGGCGTAGCGGTCGAGGATGCGTGCCAGCGCGCGGCGCGGATCGCCGAGGTAGGGGGCGCCGCTGTCGTCCGCCAGCCAGACCGGCAACAGCGCCGTCGGGTGCGCCGTCCAGTTGACGGGCAGTATGCCGCGTCCCGTCCAATGGCAAAGCCCGTCGGCGTCTCCGGTCGAGAACACCTGGGCGTTGCCTTCGATGTCCTCGCCCCATATGTCGAGCCCGATGGCCGAGTAGGGCATGCGCAGCTTGCCTTCGAGCGCTTTGCGCGCCTGCTCGACCGGAATGCGCTTGCCGCGCATGATGCCGTTCAGGTCGCACACCGCCGCCCGCAGGCTTTGGATGTCCTTCCTGCCGTCCAGCCACCTCAAAACGTCCGCAATCGCATCGCTCAATTTCCAGCCCCTTTTCTAGGTGCTGTAGCCCTGTCGGCTACGATATCCAATTTTCAGCTTGTGGGTTCGTGAAGGCCAACACGGCTGCTGCCGAGTGGTTTCCCTTCATTTTTTCAAGTCACTAGCTGGGATATCGGGCGGCATTTCGGGTCCAAATTGTGCGATCTGCGATCGCAACATAGCGACCCGATTGACGAAAGCCAAGCCGGATTCGAGACCGGCTTGCCCGTCAGTGGCGCAGTTCCGGAAATTTCACCTGGCCGAGGATGTGGGCCGCGCCCTCGGCGATATCGCGCACGATCGCGGCGCGCGCCCTTTCGCCGTCGCCGGCCTCGATCGCCGCCACGACCTCCTCGTGATAGTCGATGCCGAGAATGCCGGCCAGGTCATCCTCGAAGCCGATGTGCAGGTTTCGCAGGAAGGGGCCGACCTGCATCCATACCGTCTCGATCAGGAAGAGCATCTGCTCGTTGCCGCAATGGCGGTAGATCGAGAATTTGAAGTCATAGTTCTTGCGCAGATAGTTATCGATCCCGCCGCCGCGGGCGGCTTCGGTAAGCTCGGCGCAGTGGCGCCGGATCGCGCGCAGGTTGTTGCCGTTGACGAATTTCGTCGCGAGCTCGGTGGCCGTGCCTTCCAGGATCGTGCGCACGGCGGTCAGTTGCTGGAAACGGTCGGCCGAAATCAGCGGCACCTCGACGCTGCCGTTCGGCATCGGGCTCAGGGCTCTCAGCGCCTGCAGCCGCATGAAGGCGCTGCGCACCGGCATGTCGCTGGTGCCGAGCTCCTTGGCGAGCTTGCGCGAGGTCAGCTTCTGGCCAGGCTGGAGCTGCCCCGACATCAAGGCGCGCACGAGCTCCAGATAGACTTTCTCATGCAGGGGAACGGTATCGACGGCGCTCAGTCCGAATTGCGATTTGTCGGCCATTGGCGATACGCTGCTTCATCCGTCCTGAGATCTGTTTCGTCACCTGATCCGCCGCCGGGATAGCTGGCCGGCCGTTTCGGCCGCACGATAGACGCTCAGCACGAACCGCCGCAAGGGCGGCCGGCGTTGCTATCCGATCCGCGCGTCGATGATCTCGACGAAGCGCGCGAAGAGACCCGCCTGCGACTTGATCTTGAGCTTGCGGTAGATGTTGCGACGGTGGACCTTCACCGTCCCCGGCACGATGCGCAGCGTCCTGGCGATCGATTCCGTGGAGTGGCCCTGGAGCACAAGGTCGACGACCTGCTTTTCGCGTGAGGTCAGTGACAGGCTCTTCCAGATATGTGCCCGGTCGAGCTCGTTGGTCATCGCGATCGTATCGCCTGCGGGTTGGGCCGCAGCCTCATCTGCAGGCAGGGACGGCCAGCGCTGTCTGCAGAAGCCGATCACCGCCGGCGCCATGTCACGCAGCAGCCTGGCATCCGCCGTTCCGAACGGCCCGGTGGCGCGCAGCCGCATCAGCGACAGCACCAGCGCGTCCTTGCCGGCCAGCGGCACGAAGAAGCCGACTTCCTCGGCGAGGCGGGTCTGGCTGTAATAGGACCGGTAATATTCGCTGGCATAGAAGCGGTCGGGCGCAAGCTCGCGCATGCGCCAAAAGCCCTCCTTGCGCTCGACGGCGGCGTGATGGAAGGGATCGAGCAGATAGGGTCCTTCCTGATAGAGCGCGACGAAGATGTGGCTTTCGGCCGGCGAGAAGGTCTCGAACAGGAGCGGCGGCCTCGCGGCGCCGCGATAGCCGAAGATCACGCAGTGGTCGAAACGGACGTGCCCGCGCAGCCAGCCGACGATAGCCTTGCCGAAATGGTCGCCGCCGGTCTCGCGCGACGCGGCGATGACGGTGGCCAAGGCGTTGTAGTCGTCACTGCGGGAAGCGGCCAGCTCATACCCCTCCAAACGATAAAATCGGCTAAATATACCACCTGCGAGGTATATACTAGGCGGCATTGCCTCTGCTAGCGTCAAGACATTGCCTCACGCTGTCGCTGGAGCCCGTGGCTTGACTGCAGTGCCCGATATCGAATTTCGCGCGGTCAACAAGCGCTACGGCGCGGTCACGGCGGTCAGCGGCATCGACCTTGCCGTCCCGCCTTCCGCCTTCGTCGCGCTGCTCGGCCCCTCAGGCTGCGGCAAGACGACCTGCCTTCGCATGATCGGCGGCTTCGAGCAGCCGAGCGAAGGCCAGGTGCTGATCCGCGGCCGCGACATGGCCGGCACGCCGCCCTACCGGCGGCCGGTCAACATGGTTTTCCAGCAATATGCGCTGTTCCCGCATCTCGATGTCGAGGAGAACATCTCCTACGGGCTGCGCCAGGCGAGACCCAGGCTGTCGTCGCGCGATATCTCCTCGAGGGCCGGCGAGGCGCTGGCCATGGTGCAGCTCGCCGGCTACGGACGCCGCAAGATCCACGAGCTTTCCGGCGGCCAGCAGCAGCGCGTGGCGCTCGCCCGCGCCCTGGTCAACAAGCCGGCGGTGCTGCTGCTCGACGAGCCGCTGGCGGCGCTCGACAAGAAGCTGCGCACCGACATGCAGATCGAGCTGCAGAACCTGCAGCGCGAGATTGGCATCACTTTCGTGCTGGTCACCCACGACCAGGAGGAAGCGCTGTCGATGAGCGACTTCGTCTGCGTCATGAATGGCGGCCGCGTCGTCCAGATCGGACAGCCAAGCGAAATCTATGACGAGCCGGCCGATCTGTTCGTGGCGGATTTCGTCGGCAAGACCAATCTCTTGAGCGGCAAGGTGGCCGGGCTCTCCGGCGATTTCGTCGATGTCACGCTTGCCGACGGCACTGTGATTTCGGCGCGCAAGCGGGTGCCGCTCAGCCGCGGCGAGGCCGTATCCGTCAGCCTGCGGCCGGAATCGCTCAGCCTCTCAGCGCCCGGAGGCGGCAGCCTGAAAGGCATCGTCCGCAACCGCATCTTCCTGGGTTCGACGGCGGAATACGCGATCGAGGTCCAGGGTATCGGATCGCTGCTCGCCAAGGCCGATCACGTGATCGGCCAGGGCAATCTCTTCAAGCCGGGCGAACCCGTCGCCATCGGCTTTGCCGCCGGAACGCCGCTGGCGTTTCCAGGACCCAAGAACAACGGGACCAACCAGAGGGAAGACCAACATGCCGAAATCCTATCGTGACGGACTGCCGATAAGCCCCGATAAATTCGTCGACCAGTTGATGCGCCTGAAACGCGGCTCGATCAGCCGGCGCGATTTCCTCGGCCTCACCGGCCTCGGCGTCGCGACCGCGGTGATGGCGCGCGGGCTCGGCATCATGCCGACGCCAGCTTTTGCCGCTGAGGACCTCGGCGACCGCATGTCGATCGCCACCTGGCCGAACTATCACGACCCGCAGACCTTCGAGAATTTCAAAGCCGATACGGGCGTCGCCGTCGAGGTCAACGTCTTCGGCTCCAATGAGGAGATGCTGGCCAAGCTGCAGGCCGGCGGCTCGGGCTGGAGTCTGTTCGTGCCGACCAACTACACCATCTCGACCTACAAGAAGCTCGGCATCATCGAAGCCCTCGACATGGCCAAGCTCGGCAATTTCGATGGCAAGTCGGAAGATGCACGCTTCACCGCCGAGGGCACGATCGACGGGACGACCTACGCTGTGCCGAAGAACTGGGGCACGACCGGTTTTGCCGTGAACACCAAGAAGCTCACCAAGCCGATGTCGAGCTGGAAGGAATTCTGGGACACGGCGATGGCCGAAGGCGACGGCCGCACGATGGTGCACGACTATCAGCTGACAACGATCGGCAATGCGCTGAAATATTACGGCTATTCCTTCAATTCGCTGAAGCAGGACGAGCTCGCCAAGGCGGAGGAACTGCTGCTCAAGGTCAAGCCGCATCTGTTCGCGGTGTCGAGCGACTATCAGCCGGGAATGCGCGCCGGCGATGCCTGGATGACGATGTGCTGGACCAATGACGGGGCGCAGCTCCATCGCGACATCCCCGAAATCGCCTATGTGCTCGGCAAGGAAGGCGGCGAGATCTGGACCGATTTCTACGCGATTCCGAAGGATGCGCCGAACAAGCCGGCCGGCTACGCGCTGCTCAACTACCTGATGAACCCGAAGGTCGCGGTGAAGGAGCATCTGGCCAATGGCGCGCCCTCGACCGACGCGCGCGTCAACGCGCTGCTGCCGAAGGAAGTGCTGGACAATCCGATCCTCTATCCGGCCGCCGACCTGTTGAAGCCACTGGAGTTCGGCGCCGCCGCGACGCTCACCGATCCGGGCCGCGCCGAGCTGATGGCGCGCTTCAAGTCGGCTTGAGCGGGAACGGCCACAAACCTGAACCAGACAATGCGACCGGCGGACGAATGTCCGCCGGCTCCCAACCGGCTTTATCGATGCGCGGCAGTCTCTTTCGCAAAAACCTCATGACGGCGCTGCTGCTTGCTCCGGCGGCGCTGTGGCTGGTCGTCTTCCTGGTGCTGCCCTTCGTCGCCATCGCCATCTTCAGCGTCGGCGAGCGAGCGCCCGAAGGCGGCTACCAGGCAGCGCTGACTTTCGCGCAATACGCCAACCTGCCGGCGCGGGCGACCGCGTTCTGGAACACGATGGTGCTGGCCCCCGTCGGAGCGCTCGCCTGCCTGCTCGTCGCCTATCCCGTCGCCTATTATCTGGCGCTGCGGGCACCGGATCGCTGGCGATTGATCCTGCTCGCGCTGATCGTCATCCCGTTCTGGACCAGCCTTCTGATGCGCACCTATGCCTGGATGTACATCCTCGGCGGGCGCGGCATCCCGGCCCTGCTCGCCTATGTCGGCATCGAGGACCTGCGGCTGATCAACACGCCGGGCGCGGTTCTGCTCGGCATCGTCTACGGCTATTTGCCGCTGATGATCCTGCCGATCTATGTCAGCCTGGAGCGGCTCGACCGCCGGCTGCTGGAGGCTTCCGCCGATCTGGGTGCGACGCCGCTGTCGACCTTCCTCGGTGTGACGCTGAGGCTGTCGCTGCCCGGCGTCATGACCGGCTTCTCGCTGGTGATGATCCTGCTGCTCGGTGAGTACCTGATCCCGACACTGCTCGGCGGCGGCAAGGTGTTCTTCATCGGCAACGCGCTGGTCGATCTCTTCCTGCAATCGCGCAACTGGCCGTTCGGATCGGCCATCGCCATCACGCTGGTGCTGGTCTCGGTCGCGGTGCTGATCGTCGCCAATCGCATCTCGACCCGGCTCTCGGGCGCACGCCGGGTGGACCTGATCTGATGCGCGCCTTCGTCTTTGCCGTCTTTGCCTTCCTCTATCTGCCGATCGCGCTGGTCGTGCTGTTCTCCTTCAATGCCGGGCATCATGCCAGCGAGTTCACCGGCTTCTCGGTGCAATGGTACGGCAAGGCGCTGTCCAATCCCTTCCTGGTCGAAGCGCTGAAGAACAGCCTGTTCATCGCCACGACGAGCGCGCTGCTCGCGGCCTTCTGCGGCACGGCCGCGGCGCTCGGGCTGCAGCGCGTCGGCGCGCGGACGCGGGCGCTGTTCGACGCGCTGCTGGGCGCCGCGATCGTCGTTCCGGGCGTCGTCATCGGCATCTCGACGCTGGTGGCGCTGGTGCAGCTCTTCGCCGTCCTCAATCCGTTCCTCGCTTCGCTGTGGCCGACCGACCAGCCGCCGCGGCTCTCGCTCGGCTACGGCTCGATCATCGCCGCGCACGGATTGTTCTCGATGGCGCTGGTGACGATGATCGTCGGCACGCGGCTCGGCAGCCTCGACCGCAATCTGGTCGAGGCCTCGAGCGATCTCTATGCCACGCCGCTGACGACGTTCCGATCGATCGTGCTCCCGCAGATCATGCCGGCGGTGATCGCCGGCTTCCTGCTCGCCTTCACCTTCTCCTTCGACGACTTCATCATCGCCTTCTTCGTCGCCGGCGCGCAGACGACGCTGCCGATCTATGTCTTCGCCTCGATCCGGCGCGGCGTGACGCCGGAGATCAACGCCATCGCGACGATCGTGCTCTGCGCATCCGTCCTGCTCGTGCTGCTTGCGCAATGGCAGCTTGGCCGTCGAAAGCCATCGCCTTGAAAGACCAGTCCATGATCCTGAAAGACCGTATCGCCGTGGTGACGGGCGCGGGGTCGGGCATCGGGCGCGCCGGGGCGATGATCATGGCCAGGGAAGGGGCGCTCGTGGTGATCGCGGACCGCGATCCGGTGGCGGGCGAAGCCACCGCCTCCGGCATCCGCGACGCTGGCGGCCGCGCCGAGGCTGTCGCCACCGATGTCGGCAACGACACGGCCGTCGAAGAGCTCATCCAGGGAACGCTCGGCAAGCATGGCCGGATCGATATCCTGCACAGCCATGCCGGCATCCAGGTCGGCGGCACGCTGACGGAAGTCGGCACCGACGGCATGGACGCCTCATGGCGCATCAATGTGCGGGCGCAATTCCTGGCGGCGAAGACCGTCATGCCGGCGATGATCGCCCAGGGTGGCGGCGTCATCCTCAACACGGCGTCCAATTCCGGTGTCTTCTACGACCGCGAGATGATCGCCTATGCCACCTCAAAGCACGCCGTGGTGGCGATGACCAGGCAGATGTCGCTCGACTACGCTAGGCACAATGTGCGCATCAACGCGCTCTGCCCGGGCTGGGTCGACACGCCGTTCAACGAGCCGTTTATCGCCCAGATGGGCGGCCGCGACGCGATCGAAAACTATGTCCGCACCAAGATCCCGATGGGGCGCTGGGCGAACGCGGAGGAGATCGCCGAAGCGATCCTGTTCCTCGTCTCCGACCGCTCGTCTTTCATGACCGGGCAGGCGCTGGTCGTGGATGGCGGCGAGAGCATCGGCTGATCTGGTCCAGCAAAGCGGGCTTGCGCCGGTGGCGATGATCGGTCAAACCATAATTCCACTTTAGTGAGACCCGTCATGCAAGCTGCAAAACAGCAATACCGCGAAAGGCACCCGATTTTTGCCTGCGGTATTTTGTTTGCGCGCGCGGGGTATCGCTGATCATGCGCTGCTGCCGTCACGAGAACCTGCAGCGCGCGGAGGAGACCAAGGTCGGCTCGCATGTCGTTCGCGACGGCTGGACCGAAGGCGTGCAGGGCGCTCCGCACCCGGCCTTTCGGCCGGTCATCAGGCGGGCGTCCGTTCTCGGATAACGCAGCTTAGATAACGCCCTACCCGGAACGGACATGCCCGCCGAAGCGATCTCTCCTTCGTACGGACATGACCAATGCCTGACAATCTGAACACCTCATTCCCGGGCGCGGACACGCAAGGCTGGCTGAAGACGCACGCGATCAACGAAGTCGAATGCTTCGTGCCCGACGTCAACGGCGTGCTGCGCGGCAAGACCTTGCCGGTCGCGAAATTCCTCAAATCGCTCGAGGACCGCGCGCTCTATCTGCCGAGCAGCGCCTTCCTGGTCGCCATCGACGGCCGCTATTCCGGCTCCATCGACGAGGGCTTTGCCTATTCGGACCCCGACATGCGCATGGTGCCGGACACTTCCACGCTGTGCGTCGCGCCCGGCAGCGCCGGAAAGGCCTATGTCTTTGCCGACACCTTCCATATGGACGACCGGCCGTGGATGGCCTCGCCGCGCCATGTGCTGAGGGCCGTGCTCGACCTTTACCGCCGGCGTGGCTGGCGCGCGGTGATGGCGCCGGAGCTCGAATTCTATCTCACGGCGCCGAACCCCGATCCGGATCGCCCGATCACCGCGCCGACCGGGCGCAACGGTCGGCCGGAAAGTGTGCAGCACCCTTACGACATGCAGGCGATGGAGGAGTTCGAAGCGGTGACGCGACGGATCTACGAACATGCCGCCGTCACAGGTCTGCCGCTCGACACGCTGATCCACGAATCCGGCACCGCGCAGCTCGAGATCAATCTCCTGCATGGCGATCCGCTGGTGCTTGCCGACAAGGTGCTGTTGTTCAAACGCCTGGCGCGCCAGGCGGCGCAGGCGAATGGCATGCACGCCACCTTCATGGCCAAGCCGATCGCCGCGCAGGCCGGCAGCTCGATGCATCTGCACATGTCGATCGTCGACGAAGCGGGCGAGCCCTTGTTCGCCGGCGAAGACGGCGAGGACACCGGGATGTTCGCGCAGTTCATCGGCGGCCTGCAGAAATACATCCCCGAAATCATGCCGCTGTTCGCGCCCAACGTGAACTCCTACCGGCGCATCCGACCGAACCATAGCGCTCCCGCCAACATCGAATGGTCGCACGACAACCGCTCCTGCGGCCTGCGCGTGCCGATGGGCGGGCGCGCCGCGCGGCGGATCGAAAACCGGCTGCCGGGGGCGGACGCCAATCCCTACCTCGCCATGGCCGGCTCGCTGATCGCCGGCTATCTCGGCATCGAGGAGAAGCTTACGCGCTCGGAAGAGGCCTTTGGCAATGCCTATAAAAGCAAGAGCACACTGCCAAAGACGATGGAGGAGGCGCTCGACCGCTTCGCGGCCTGCGAGCCCGTGCGGGCGCTGCTCGGCGAGGATTTCTTCCAGACCTATCTGCGCGTGAAGAGCGTCGAGCTCGACCTGTTCCAGAGCGTCGTGACGTCCTGGGAACGCGACCATCTGCTGCTCAAGGTGTGACCATGGCTTCGCGTTCGACAGGTTTCAATTCCGGTCTCGATATCGGCAAGTCCTATTATGTCGCCACCGCCAATCCGGCGCCGGACCATCCCGCACTTGCCGGCGATGTCGAGGCCGATCTGGTGGTGGTCGGCGGCGGCTGCACCGGCCTTTCGGCGGCGCTGCATGCGGCCGAGCGTGGTCTTAAAGTGGTGCTGCTCGAGGGCGGCAAGATCGGCTGGGGCGCCTCGGGCCGCAATGGCGGCCAGATGATCCCGGGCTTGCGCAAGGGCGCCAGGGGCCTGGTCAAGAGCTTTGGGCCGGAACGGGCAAAGGCGCTGTTCGACCTCGCCTTCGAGGCGCGCGGGCTGGTGCTCGACATCATCGAACGTCACGGCATCGACTGCGATCTGCGCCAGACCGGCCATCTGGTCGGCGCCGTCAGCGCTTCGGATGTGCGCGACTTCGCGCAAGAGGCCGAATGCCTCGCCAAGGTGATGAACTTCACCGATGTCGAGATCCTGTCGGCTTCGCAGGCGCGTCAGATGGTGGATACGCCCTATCAGGGCGCGGTCTACGAAAGGCTCGGCGGCCATATGCATCCGCTGAACTACACGCTGGGGCTTGCCCGCGCCGCTTCAACTGCCGGTGTCGTCATCCACGAGAACTCGGTTGCCGTCCGGCTGGAGCGTGAACCATCCATCCGGGTGTTCACCAACAAGGGTTCGGTTCGCGCCAGGCATGTGGTGCTGGCCGGCGATGCGCTGCTCAAGGGATTGGAGCCGCGCGTCAACGGCCGCATCATGCCGGTCGGCAACTATATCGTCGCCACCGAGCCCTTGGGCGAGCGCAATGTCATCCCGGCGAATGTCGCCGTCTCGGATACGCTGTTCGTCGTCAACTACTACCGCATGTCGGCCGATGGCCGCCTGCTGTTCGGCGGTGGCGAGCGCTACACGCCGTCGCCGCCGGCCGACATCGCCGGCTTCGTGCGGCCGCATATGGAAAAGACCTTTCCGCAGCTCCAGGGCTGCCGCATCGACCATGCCTGGGGTGGGCTGGTGTCGGTGACGACCTCGCGCCTGCCGCATGTCGGGCATTATGGCGAGGTCTATTTCGCGCATGGCTATTCCGGCAAGGGCGTCATCCTGTCGACGCTGTCGGGCAAGCTTCTGGCGGAAGCGATCACGGGCGATGCCTCGCGGCTCGATCTGTTCTCGACGCTGACGCCGCTGCCGTTCCCGGGCGGAACGGCGTTGCGCGGCCCGCTCTACGTGCTCGGCATGCTGTGGTACGCCATGCGCGATCGGCTCAGACACTGACGCTGGTTTTCCTGTCCCCGGCGTGGCTAATGTCTCCGCGCCGGGGGCCTTGAGAGGGAAGGGCGATGAATATCGAGCCGGGCCGGCTGACGAAGAAAGAGCGACATGAGCTGATCCTGTCGGAGGTGCGGCGCTCGGCCTCGATCCGCATCTCGAAGCTTGCGCGCCGGATCGGCGTCGCCGGCGAGACCATCCGCCGCGACCTGATCGAGCTCGGCGAGGCGGGGCTCATCAACCGCACCTATGGCGGCGCCACCATTTCGCTGGTGACGTCGGAACCGGTGATCGCCGAACGCGGCCTTACCATGGTCGAGGAGCGGGCTCGCGTCGGACACGGCGCCGCCGGACTGATCGAGCGAGGCCGCATCGTGATGATCGATGGCGGATCGACCACCTACGAGGTCGCGCGCAGCCTGTCGCAGCTTGGCAGGGACCTGACGATCATCACCAACTCCATCGGCGCCGCCTCGGTGGCCGGCGCCAATCCGACCTTTCGCGTCATCCTTTGCCCAGGCACCTATGACAGCCGCGAGGCCGCCGTGCTCGGCGAGGATACGGTCGAATTCGTGCGGCGCTACAATGCCGACGTCGCCATCATCGGCGCCTCGGCGCTGAATGCCGAAGGCCCGAGCGACATGATTTCAGGCGCCGCGGCGGTGAAGCGCGCGATGATGGGAAGGTCGCTGTCGACGATGCTGGTCGTCACCAACGACAAGTTCGGCCGCAGCGGCCTCGAACGCGTCTGCGCGCTGAGCGAGATTTCCGACGTCGTCACCGACAGCGAGCCGGCGGCGGCACTGCGCGCCGCGATCGACGAGGCAGGCGGCGAGCTGCACGTCTTTGCCGAGAGCTAAAGCGCGTCGCGATCTTTCAGATCCGCTCCGTGCGCTTTAGGGCTTTGATTTTACGCATGTCTTTGTCCCGAAACCGGTTCCCACTTTCGGGAGACATGCTTTAATTTCGTGGCTAAGCGTCTCGATTGGTCAGCGCGATGTGGCAGCAGCCGGGGCCATGGCCCGGTGTCCAGGTGACATTGGCGAAGCGCACGCCGGTCGCCTCGAACAGGCCGCGGTCGAAGGCGCCGGCGATGCGGCAGAGCGTGGCGAGTTTCTCCTCGCCGACGCCGGCCTCGACCCAGGCATCCTTCAGCGGGCAGCGCTTCACCTTGAAGGCGATGTGGTTCTGGCCTCGCTCGACATCGGTGGGATACATGCGGCCGCCATCCGGGCTGACGGCAAGGAAGGCCTCGCCGATCGCCGGCGCGTCATTGGGGCCGAAGCCGGCGAAGGCCGCCGCCGCGACCTCCCGGCCGCGCTTCTCGATGCTGCGGATCATCACCGCCTCGGCCCTCTCGGCGCCGAGCTCGGCGGTCAGTTCGTCGAGGAAGAGGCGGTAGAGGTCGGCGCGGTTGCGGAAGGCGGAGTCGAGCTCGCCCGACAACTTTTCGGCTCTGGCGGATTCGGGATCGGTCATGGTGAGTCCTGATTGGTTCTTACAAGCTTCGGCGTCGCCGCCACCAGCGCCTTGCCGATCGCCGATTGCGGGTTGGCGATGACGGCGCGGGCATCGCCGCTCTCGGCGACCCTGCCGGCATCGAGGATGATGACGCGGTGCGCCACGGCACGGATGACGCCGAGGTCATGGGAAATGAACAGATAGGCGATCCGTTCCTGCCGTTGCAGGTCGAGCAGCAGTTCCAGGATCTGCCCGCGCACCGATACGTCGAGGGCCGACACCGCCTCATCGAGGACGATCAGCGACGGTCGCGTGGCGATGGCGCGGGCGATCGCCACGCGCTGGCGCTGGCCGCCGGAAATCTCGTGGATGGCGCGTTGGGCAAGGCCTGAATCGAGGCCGACGCGCTCGAGCAGCGCCGCGATCCGGTGCGGGCGTTCCGCGCGCGAGGCGATGTTGTGAACGCGCAGGGGATCGTCCAGCACGCGCGCCACCGTGGCGCGCGGATTGAAGGCGGCGAGCGGATCCTGGAACACCATTTGCAGGCGGGCGCGGCGCGCGCGCAGCGCGGCGCCCGACAGCGCGAGGAAATCCGGGCCTTCGAAGTCGATGCGGCCGGCATCGGGCTCGATCAGACGCAGCACCAGCCTGGCGATCGTCGATTTGCCGCTGCCGGAGGGACCTGCCAGCGCCAGGGTTTCCGCCGCCTCGATCTCGAAGGACACGTCGTCGACCGCCGCGAAAGGCCTGCCGCCACGATGGTAGCGCTTGGCGAGACTGGAGACGGCAAGCACGGTCATGCCGAGGCGCCTTGCCGGCCAAGCAAAGGCTTGGCGTCGAGGCCAAGATGGGCATCGAGCAGGGACCGCGTATAGGCATGGCGCGGCGCATTGATGATCTGGTCCGTCTCGCCGAGCTCGATCGGTTCGCCGTGGCGCAGTACCGCGATACGATCGGCAAGCGAGGCGGCGAGCGCGATGTCGTGGCTGATGAAAAGCAGCGTCATGCCGTCCTCGGCGACAAGGCGGCGGATCAGGGTAACGATCTCGGCCTGGACGATGGTGTCGAGCGCGCTGGTCGCTTCGTCGGCGATCAACAGTCTGGGGCCGGCGGCAATTGCCGCGGCGATGGCCACGCGCTGCTTCTGGCCGCCGGAAAGCTGGTGGGGATAGGCGTGGAGGGCCGAGTCCGGATCGGGGAGACGGACGCGTTCGACCAGGGTCTTGGCCTTGGCGAAGGCGTCAGGCCAGGTCAGGTCGAGATGGGTGCGGGCGACCTCGGCGATCTGCCTGCCGACCGGCATCACCGGATCGAGGCTTGAGGAGGGGTCCTGGAAGACGAAGCCGATGTCACGGCCGAGGTGGGGTGCCTGGTTTTCGCCAATCGTGGATAGGTCGCGTTCTGTCGCGCCCCCCTCTGTCCTGCCGGACATCTCCCCCACAAGGGGGGAAATTGAACTGTCGCGTCTGCTTTCGCCAATGGCCGGCGTTGCAAAAGGAGAGCCGGCGACGGAACTGCTGATCTCCCCCCTTGTGGGGGAGATGTCCGGCAGGACAGAGGGGGGCGCAAAGGAACGGGACGATCGAGGTTTCTGCCACTCAATCGAACCTTCGATCTTGGCCGACCTCGGCAGCAATCCCGCAATCGCCAGCGCCAGCGTGCTCTTGCCGGACCCGCTTTCGCCGATGATCGCCAGGCGCTCTCCGGCGGCGATCTCCAGGCTGACGCCTTTCAACGCTGCCACCTCAACACCATCGCGTCGGTAACCAACCACCAGATCGCGTATCGAAAGCAGCGCGGTCACGACAGGCTCCTGCGCACGGCGGTGCTTTCCACCACGCCTTCGCCGGCGAGGTAGACACCGAGCACCGTCAGCACGAGCGCCACGCCGGGAACGATCGACAAAAACGGCGCGGTTCGCAGCACCGTGCGGCCCTCGGCGATCATGCCGCCCCAGGTGACGCGGTTGGGGTCGCCGAGGCCGAGGAAGGAGAGCGCCGCTTCGGTGAGGATCGCCGCCGCGACGATCACCGAGGACAGCGCCAGCACCGGCGGCAGGGCATTGGGCAGCACCTCGCGAAAGGCGATTTCGAGCGGATGCATGCCGATGACGCGGGCGCCGGCGACATAGTCGCGCTCGCGGATCGACAGGACTTCCGCGCGTGCCACCCGCGCCGGTCCGGTCCAGGCGCCGAGCGCGATCGCCGCGACGACGACGCCGAGCGAGGGGCCGACAATGCTGACGAAGGCGAGCGCCAGCAGGAAGCTCGGCACTGTCTGGAAGGCGTCGGTGACGCGCATCAGCATTTCGTCGACGAGCCCTCCGGCAAAGCCGGCCAAAGTGCCGATCACCGCGCCGATCAGGAGCGCCGCGGCGGCCGCCGCCAGGCCGACCGCCAGCGAGGTGCGGGCGCCATGGAACAGCTCGGCCAGCACGTCGCGACCGAGCCGGTCGGTGCCGAGCGGCAGCGACCAGTCCTGGAACGGCGGCAGCAGTGCCGGCCCGGCGATCGCCTGCGGGTCGCCGGGAAACAGCAGCGGCGCCGCCAACGCCATCACGATGAGCAGGGCCAGGATGATTGCGCCGGCGAATGCTTCCGGCGTGCGCAAGAAACGACGCAGGCGGTTCATGCGCTGGCCTCGCCGGCGCCGACGCGCGGATCGAGGAAAGCGTAGGCGAGGTCGACCAGGAGATTGATGACGATGACGAGGACGGCGCTGACCAGGATGATGCCGAGCAGCAGCGGCGTGTCGCGCCCGGCGACGGCTTCCTGCGCCAGGCGGCCGAGGCCCGGCACGGCAAAGACGCTTTCGATGACGACGCTGCCGCCGAGCATCTGTGCCGATTGCAGGCCGAGCATGGTGATGAGCGGCAGCAGCGCGTTGCGGGCGACGTGGGCAAGCACGATGCGGTGGCGCGGCAAGCCTCGCGCACGAGCGGCAAGCACGAAATCCTGCCGCCAGGCCTCGGCCATGCCGGCGCGCATCATGCGCAGATAAAGCGCAAGATAGATGAAACCGAGGGCCGAGACCGGCAGCACGAGATGGGTGGCGATGTCGGCGGCCCGCGCCAACCCGGTCTTGCCGGAGGCGATGGTCTCGATGCCGCCGATCGGCAGCCAGCGCAGGTCGACGGCGAAGACGACGATGAGCACAAGGCCGAGCCAGAAGCCGGGCACGGCATAGAGCGCCAGCGAGCCGATCGACAGGAAGCGGTCGCGAAAGCTGCCGGGCCGGGCGCCGGCATAGATGCCAAGCGCCGAGCCCAGGCCGAAGGAAAGCGCGGTGGCGCTGCCCATCAGGACCAGCGTGGTCGGCAGGCGTTCGAGGATGACATCGCGGATCGGCCGCGAGAAGGTGACGGACTGGCCAAGGTCGAGATGCAGCAGCGCCCAGAGGTAGTTGGCTAGCCGCGTCAGTTCCGACTGGTCCAGGCCCCAGCGGTGGCGCAGCAATTCGATCATACCGGCATCGCCACCGGTCGAGACGATATAGGCGTCGACCGCGTCGCCGGGGGCGGCTTCGAGCAGCAGGAAGCTGCCGATGACGACGATCAGCAGCACGAAGACGCTGCCGACGAGACGGCGGCGGAGAAGCGTGAGGGCGCGGGTCATGCGCGCCTCGAAGGTTTGGAGAAAGGCTCGCTATAAGAAATGCCGAGCCCAGGCACCCCCCTCTGTCCTGCCGGACATCTCCCCCGCAAGCGGGGAGATTGGCTGTCATCGACGGCTTCGCCAATCTCCAACTTTGCAGAACTGGCGGGACGGACAAGCTGCTGATCTCCCCCCTTGCGGGGGAGATGTCCGGCAGGACAGAGGGGGGTTGGCGGGAACTCGGTCTTTGCCCAAGTTCCCATTCTCTCGCGAATTCTCATCCGCGCGAGTGTGTCACGATTCCAAATAAGTGTCCGCCCAGTTCGACACCGCCCAGCGCGGGTTGTTGGCGATGTTGCCGACCGTATCGCGCGCGACGGAGATGAAGCTCCATTCGGCGACGTTGATCAGCGGCAAATCGGCCGCCACCTTCTTCTGGAACTCCTTGTAGAGCTCGGTGCGGGCTGGCGTATCGAGCGTCTCCGAAGCCTTGGCGATCAGCGCGTCGAGGTCGGCATTCTTGTAGCCGCCCTGGTTGGAGAAGGGCACGCCGTCCGGAATGCCGCTCTGCACCAGGATGGTGGTGGAAATCGCCGGGTCGCCGCGGAACACCGGCGGACCAACGGCAAGGTCGAAGGCATGGTCGGTGTAGACCGCCTTGATATGGGCCGCCGAGTCGTTGTTGACGATCTCGGCGTCGATGCCGATTGCCGCGAGCGCCTGGCGCAGATAGTCGCCGAACTGCTTCGTCTCGTTGAAGTAGGGCGCCGGCAGCAGCTTCAGCGCAAAGCGCTTGCCGTCGTCGGCGCGCCTGTAGCCGGCCTCGTCCAGCAGCGCATTGGCCTTGGCGACGTCGAAAGCATAGGTCTGCACGTCGGCGGTGTAGAATTGCGGATCGTTTTTCGGCACCGGGCCGGTGGCGGTCGCGGCGTAGCCGAGGAAGATCGTCTTGACGACGAAATCCTTGTCGATGGCATGCGCGATCGCCTGCCGCACTTTCAGGTCTGCCAGTTCCTTGCGGCGGTGGTTGATCTCGACGACGAGCTGGTAGGTCAGCCCCTCATAGCCCTTGGTGATGACCTTGAGACGCGGCACCTTGGAAATGCGGTCGAGGTCGGCGAGCGGCACGGCGGAGAAGGCGGCAAGCTGGATCTCTTCCGCCTCGAGCGCAGCGGCGGCCGAGGTGCGATCGGGGAGCACCTGGTAGACGATCTCGTCGAGATAGGGTTCGTCCTTGCCCCAATAGGCGTCGTTCCTGGCCAGACGGTAATATTGCCCGGCCTTGTATTCGGCGAACTTGAACGGGCCGGTGCCGACTGGCGCGTTGTTGGCCGGATTGTCCTCGATCTTGCCCACCTCATAAAGGTGCTTCGGCACGACGCTCGACAGCGCCGGCAGCGCGTTGCGGATCAGCTGGAACGGCGTCGGCTTGGCGAATTTGAAGACCGCCGTCAGCGCGTCCGGCGTGTCCACGGCCTCCAGGTCCTTGAACACGGTACGGCCGAGATTTTGCAGCGGCTTCCAGATCTGCAGCGCCGAGAAGGCGACGTCGGCGGAGGTGAACGGCTTGCCGTCATGCCATTTGACGCCATCGCGCAACTTGAAGGTCACCGACAGGCCGTCGGCGGCACCTTCCCAGGAAAGCGCCAGGCGCGGTTCGAGCCCGTCCTTGCCGTCGAAGGAGGCTTCGGCCAGCGTCTCGACGATCTTGCTCGAGATGAAGAAGACACCGTTGGAGGCGACGATCGCGGGATTGAGGTTGCGCGGCTCGGAATCGGCGGCGAGGATCAGCCGGCCGCCCTTCTTTGGCGTCTGCGCGAAGCCGATCGTCGGCAATGCGGTCGAGGCCAGAAGCAGCGCCGAGCCGGCCAGCAGGCCGCGGCGTGAAATCGTCAATTCGGACATCGCTCAAACTCCCCTCTTCGCGCCGTGGCAGGCGCGGCAATCCGGTGATTATGGCCCTTGGCAAAGGTTTCGCCAGAGACGGATTTGGCGCATCATGGCTTGGCTTTGAAATTTCCGTCCGCTGGACCAGCCGGCCGAAAGAGGCTCTCATCCCCTATCTGGTAGGACCACATTATAGAGAAGCAGGATCAAGATTCGGGCAGAAACCGCCTTTAGCGCGAAAGTGATCAATTCTGGCTGGACCAGAGTGGTCAAAATGATGCAGATTTGGCCGACAGCCATAAATCATGACGTTCGGCGCTCCTGCGGCCGATGAAAAACAGGGAGAGGCAGATGAACATCGCTCCGGGCAAAACCGAGGTCAGCAGCGTTCCGTTCGACCAGGCGCGGGTGGACCGGCTGATGGACGAGGCCGGCATCGACGTGCTCTTCGCCACCTCCAAGCACAACACCCAATATCTGCTCGGCGGCTACAAGTTCATCTTCTTCGCGGCGATGGATGCGATCGGCCACAGCCGCTATTTGCCGATCGTCCTTTACGAGAAGGGCGGGCCGGAACATGCCGCCTATATCGGCAACAAGATGGAGGGCGGCGAGCACCAGAACCATCCGTTCTGGACGCCGACCTTGCACGCGGCCTGCTGGGGCACGCTCGATGCCGCCAATCTGGCGGTGGAGCATCTGCGCCAGATCGGCAGGTCGGCGGCCCGCATCGGCATCGAACCGGGTTTCCTGCCCTCCGACGCCTATATGCTGATCCGCAAGGCGTTGCCGGATGCCAAGCTGGTCGATGCGACCGACATGCTGGAACGCATGCGCGCCATCAAGACCGAGGCGGAGCTGGAGCAACTGCGCATCGCCTCCGAGCTGATCACCGATTCCATGCTGGCAACGATTGCCTGGGCGCGGGAAGGCACGAGCAAGACCGACATCATCGAGCAGCTCAGGCGCGAGGAGACCAATCGCGGCGCGCATTTCGAATATTGCCTGCTGACGCTGGGCTCCAGCCACAACCGCGCCGCGTCCAGCCAAGCTTGGAAGAAAGGCGAGGTGATGTCGATCGATTCCGGCGGCAACTATCACGGCTATATCGGCGACCTGTGCCGCATGGGCGTGCTCGGCGAGCCGGATGCCGAGCTGGAGGATCTTCTGGCCGAAGTCGAAGCGGTGCAGCAGGCGGCCTTTTCCAAGGTCAAGGCTGGTATACTGGGCGGCGACATGATCGCGCATGCGGAGAGCGTGCTGAAGGCCTCCAAGGTCGCGGCCTACGCGGATTTCTTCGCCCACGGCATGGGGCTGATCACGCATGAGGCGCCGTTCCTGATGACCAACCATCCGGTCGCTTATGAAGGCACCTATGCGGCGAAGCCGCTGGAAAGGAACATGGTGCTGTCGGTTGAGACCACCATGCTCCATCCGTCGCGCGGCTTCATCAAGTTGGAGGATACGGTCGCCGTCACCGACGCCGGCTATGTGATGTTCGGCGACCGCGGGCGTGGGTGGAATAGGGGCGGGATTTCATAGAACCGAGGTCGACGCTGCCCCTCATCCGTCTGCCGGTTCCTTCTCCCCGGAGAACGGGGAGAAGGAAAGTTCATCACTGCCCCACCGGCAGCAGCTTGAAGTCCGGCAGGTCGCGTAGCGCGAGTTCCGGTCCGGCTGGGGAATAGACGACGAAAAGCTGCATCGGCCGGTCGCCGGTGTTGAGCGTCGAGTGGAAGCGGCTTTCCGGCACGTAGATGGTGCAGCCGGGGCCGACTTTCGCCACCACCGGATTGCCGTTCTCGTCCTCGACCATCTGCTCGCCATTGCCGGAGATGACGAAGATGATCTCTTCGGCGCCCGGATGGTTGTGGCGGGTGTGGCCCTTGCCCGGCGGCAGGTCGACGACGCCGCCGGAAAAGCGTGCGGCGCCGTTCACTTCCGGCGCCACGGTCAGCGACAGCTTGCCCCAGTCGAAGCCGAAGGCGCTGACATCCTTCGGGTAGACGAACACCTTGCTCTTATCGGCCATTGCCTCATCCCTTCCTTTTCGTTTTTGTCGGGGCATCGGATTTCCCCAAAACCGGCTTCCACTTTTGGGTCCGATGCCCCAGCGCGACCGCCTTGAAGTCCGCCGTCTGCCTGGCGATTGCTGCCTCGGCGGGCAGCCGCTCCATCGAGCTTGCGCCATAGAAGCCGTGCAGCCCCCCGCAGCGCTCGAGGATGTAGCGCGCATCGTCGGGCATCGAGATCGGCCCGCCATGGCAAAGCAGGATGACGTCCTTGCGCACCGAGCGCGCGGCGTCGGCGATTGCGTCGATCTCCTTGACGCAGGCGTCGAGCGTTTTCGCCGAGGTGGCGCCGATCGAGCCGCCGGTCGTGACGCCCATATGGGCGACGACGATGTCGGCGCCGGCCCGCGTCATGGCGCGCGCTTCGTCCGGATTGAAAACGTAGGGCGTGGTCAGGAGATCGAGCTTGTGCGCCTCGGCGATCATGTCGACCTCGAGGCCGAAGCCCATGCCGGTCTCCTCGAAGCTTTGGCGCATGGTGCCGTCGAACAGGCCTACGGTCGGAAAATTCTGCGCGCCGGAAAAACCCATCGTCTTCAGTTCGGCCAAAAGCAGCGGCATGATGACGAAGGGGTCGGTGCCGTTGACTCCGGCCAGCACCGGCGTCTTCTTCACCACCGGCAGCACTTCATAGGCCATCTCCTTGACGATCTCGTTGGCGTTGCCATAGGCGAGCAGGCCGGCGGCCGAGCCGCGCCCGGCCATGCGGTAGCGACCGGAATTGTAGATGATGATAAGGTCGATGCCGCCGGCTTCCTCGGCCTTGGCCGACAGGCCGGTGCCGGCGCCGCCTCCGACGATCGGCACGCCATCGGCGATCATGTTGCGGAATTTTTCCAGGATCGTTTTGCGGGGAATGGCGGCCATGCTTGTCGTCTTTCAGTTTTGGGCGATGTTGAGGAACGCCTCGGCGGCGGCCTTGGCGAATGCGGGGTCGTTGATGTGCAGCGGCAGGCGCGTCACGGTGCGGTCCCTGGTCGGCTCGATCGTGCGCTCGATGGCGTCGAACAGTGCCGCGTCGGCGTCCGGATCGAAGAAGGCGCCGCCTTCTATATCCAGCGCCGACACGCCCTTTTCCGGGATCAGGAAACGGACCGGGCCGTCGCACCGCGCGAGGCGGCCGCCGATCCATTCACCGATCCTGCGGCATTCCTCGGCCGTGGTGCGCATCAGGGTGACGTTGGGGTTGTGCTCGTAGAACAAGCGTCCGCGATAACGATCGGGGATCGTGGCCGGCGCCCAGAAATTCACCATGTCGAGGGCGCCGACCGAGCCGACATAGGGCAGCTTCGCGCGGGCAATCGCGCCGAAGCGATCCTCGGTCGCGGGCAGCACGCCGCCGAACAGGAAGTCGCAGACTTCGGTCGTGGTGATGTCGACGACGCCGGCCAGCAGACCGCTGTCGGCGAGCTTCTCCATCGAGCGGCCGCCGGTGCCGGTGGCGTGGAAGACCATGCAGTCATAGTCGGCGCGCAATCGGTCGGCGATCGCGGTCACGCAGGGCGTGGTGACGCCGAACATGGTGAGCCCCAGCGCCGGCTTGCCGGCGGCGGCCGGGGCGGGCTTCGCGGCCATGCCGGCGATAGCCTGGGCGGCATTGTGCAGCACCGTGCGGGAGAGCCTGTTCAGTCCCGCCATGTCGGTCACCGACGGCATCATGATGATGTCGGAGACGTCGACGTAAGGCGCGGTATCGCCGGAGGCCAGCGTCGAAACCATGAGCTTCGGCAGGCCGAGCGGCAGCGCGCGCATGCCGGCGGTGACGATCGACGTGCCGCCGCCGCCGCCGATGCCGATGATGCCGGCGATGTCGTTGCGCGACCGGATGAAATTGACGAAGGCGGCGCCCATGCCGGCGACGGCGCCGCCGCGGTCATCGAGGCCGAGAACCGCGCCGGCTCCCTCGGCATGATGCGTGGCGACCTCGCTTGCGGGGATGTCGACCGGGACAGTTGCGCCGCGCGTGCCGATATCGACACGCATGACCGCGCCGCCGGCCTTGGCGACGGCATCGGCCAGGAAAGCGAGTTCCTCACCCTTGGTGTCGGCGGTGCCGACCACATAGATGCGCCCCATCGGTGATTCCCCGTCATCCGGCATGTCCGGGCATCGCCGTCCGCCTTCTTTTGCCCCACCCTTAAGCTCCTCGGCAAAAGCCTCGTCGCTGGTGGGGACCCCATTATCGCCTGGCGTTGCGCCATTGCAAATTTTTGAGACGCGCGTATCGTATTGATATGGATGTCTCACGTCAACAAGCCGCCGCCAACGATGATGCCGCCCAGGCGCCGGCCGTCGAGAAGGGGCCGCGCGCCCGCACAAGGCGACTGATGCTGGAGACGGCGACGAGGCTGATGCAGTCCGGCATGACCCCGTCGGTCAGCGAGGTCGCGGAGGCGGCGGAGGTGTCGCGCGCGACCGCCTACCGCTATTTCCCGAGCCAGGCGGCGCTGGTGCAGGCCGTGGTCGACGAAGGGCTCGGCCCGATCCTGACCTGGAAGTCGGCGTCCGACGATGCCGAGCGGCGCGTGGCGGATCTCTTCGCCACCGCGATGCCGCGCATCGAAGCCTTCGAGGCGACCTTCAAGGCGGCGCTGAAACTGTCCCTCGATCAATGGGCGCGGCGCGAGGCGGGCACGCTCGGATCGGAACCGGCCTTGAAGCGCGGCCATCGCGTCGACTTGCTGAAGGATGCGATCGCGCCACTCAAGGGGCGCTTGAAGCCGCGCCAGCTCAAGCGCCTTGCCCAGGCGCTGTCGCTGGTGTTCGGCGTCGAGGTGGTCACGGTGTTGAAGGATATATGGGGGCTGGACAGCGCCGAGATGATGTCGGTCGCGCAATGGGCGGCGGGCGCGCTGGTGCGTGCCGCGATGGCGGAATCGGAGGCGAAATCGGCGATGTCCAAGGCAACAACGGCCTAAATCTGGTTCGACCAGATTAAGGGGACAGTTTGGAATGTTAATTGTGATGGGCAGCCTGAGGCAAGGGCTCTGCATATCAAGGAGTAGGAAAAGCAAAGGAAAACAGGCAGATATCGTAATGTTTCGCTTTTTCGGCTACTGCTGGCCGCTCAAGAAAGCGCTTGACGCCAAGCCGGAATTGGTAATACCAGATCAAGACAGATAAAGCGGATCAAAAAGTGAAGGCTGCGATCCATTTCCGGCAGGGCGACGAGGCCTGGAACCGGAGAGGCGCCATCACAGGAGGAACTACCAGGGCCGGCTTTCGCTGCCAGCCCGCATGAGACGGTAGAATGCGCACAAGGGAGGAAAACTATGCGCAAGTTAGTGACCAGCGTGCTTGCTGGTGTCGGCCTGGCGCTTGCCTGCGGGACATCCGTGCACGCGCAGGAAAAGTCGCTCACCATCTTCTGGGCGGAATGGGATCCGGCCAACTACCTGCAGGAACTCGGCAACGAGTATGAGAAGGAAACCGGCGTCAAGATCACGGTTGAAACCACGCCGTGGTCCGACTTCCAGACCAAGGCATTCACCGAGTTCAACGCCCATGGCGACGCCTATGACCTCGTGGTGGGCGACTCGCAGTGGCTCGGCGCGGGCTCGACCGGCGGCCACTATGTCGACCTGACCGACTTCTTCAACAAGTACAACCTCAAAGAAGTCATGGCGCCGGCGACGGTCAAATACTACGCTGAATATCCCGGCAACAGCGGCAAGTACTGGGCAATCCCGCTCGAGGGCGACGCCGTCGGCTGGTCCTACCGCAAGGACTGGTTCGAGGACCCGAAGGAAAAGGAAGCCTTCAAGGCCAAGTATGGCTACGACCTCGACGTGCCGAAGGATTTCAAGGCGCTGCGCGACATCGCTGAATTCTTCTACCGGCCGGACCAGAAGAAATACGGCATCGCCATCTACACCGACAATTCCTATGACGCGATGGCGATGGGCTTCGAGAACGCCCTGTTCTCCTACGGCGGCGAGCTCGGCGACTACTCCACGTACAAGGTCGACGGTATCGTCAACTCCGACAAGGCCGTCGCGGCACTGGATGCCTACAAGGAACTCTACAAGTTCACGCCTCCGGGCTGGGCCAAGTCGTTCTTCGTCGAGGACAACCAGGCGATCACCGAGAACCTCGCGGCGATGAGCATGAACTACTTCGCCTTCTTCCCCTCGCTGATCAACGAGTCGTCAAACCCGAACGCCAAGAACACCGGTTTCTTCGCCAATCCTCCGGGACCGAATGGCGACCAGTTCGCGGCTCTCGGCGGCCAGGGCATCTCCATCGTCTCCTATTCGCAGAAGCAGGACGAGGCGATGAAGTTCCTGGAATGGTTCATCAAGGACGACACCCAGAAGAAATGGGCGGCTCTCGGCGGCTATACCTGCAGCGCCGCGGTGCTGAAATCGCCGGAATTCCAGAGTGCAACGCCGTACAACAAGGCCTTCTACGAGACCATGTTCAAGGTGAAGGACTTCTGGGCCGTGCCGGAATATGCCGAACTGCTGCAGCAACTCAACCAGCGCGTCTATCCCTACATGATCGGCGGCTCGGGCACGGCCAAGGAAACGCTGGACGCGCTTGCCGCCGACTGGAACGCGACCTTCAAGAAATACGGCCGCGTGAAGTAACCGACATGCCTCACGGAGGAGGCTTCTCATGCCTCCTCCGTTTGCTTTTTTGAGAATCCGGAGCAGGGTTTTGGCGAGCACGATGATCACTACGCTGGACAGGTCCTCGCGGGCCGCAGCGCGCGGCCTCAGCGACATTTCGATCCGCAATCTCTTCATTATCCCGACGATCCTGTTCCTGATCGTCTTCAACATCTTTCCGTTGATCTATTCGCTCGGCTATTCCTTCACCGATTTCCGCGCGTCGACCAACGCGCCGGCTAATTTCGTCGGATTGCAGAACTATCGCGATCTGCTCAACGACCCCTATGTCTGGTCGAACTTCGCCATCACCGCGAAATACGTGATTGTCTCGGTCGTCGGACAACTGCTTGTCGGCTTTGGCGTGGCGATGCTGCTCAACCGGGATATTCCGCTCAAGGGCCTTATCACTACGCTGCTGTTACTGCCGATGATGCTGTCGATGGCCGTCGTCGGCCTGTTCTGGAAACTGCTTTATGACCCTTCATGGGGCGTCATCAACTATGCGCTCGGGCTCGGCAATTTCGAGTGGCTGGCAGACCCGAAAATGGCGCTCTATGCAGTCGCCTTGACCGATATCTGGATGTGGTCGCCCTTCGTCATGCTGCTGTCGCTGGCCGGCCTCTCGGCGGTGCCGAAACATCTCTACGAGGCGGCGGCGATCGACCGCGCCGGCCCGTTCTACACCTTCTTCCGCATCACCCTGCCGCTGGTCGCGCCGATCCTGATGATCGCGGTCATTTTCCGCACCATGGAAGCGTTCAAGACCTTCGATCTCGCCTACATCCTGACCAGCCAGCCGACGGCCGAACTTATCTCGATCCGGCTCTACAAGATGGCTTTCCAGGAATGGCAGACGGGGCGCTCCTGCGCCATGGCCTACATCGTGCTGATCATGGTGCTGGCGATCACCAACATCTACGTCAAATACCTCAACAAAGTGAAGGAGCGCTGACAGATGGCCGCCGTCCGCACTTCTTCAGAAATCACCTTCAACCGCATCGCCATCGTCATCGTTCTGCTGGTGACGATCATTTTCCTGGCGCCAATCTACTGGATCGCCTCGACGGCATTCAAGCCGCGCGCCCTCGCCACCACCATCCCGCCGACGGTCATCTTCCAGCCGGAGATATCGCCCTTCGTGAAGCTGTTCACCAAGCGGTCCCAGATGCGCAATCCGCCGACGCCGGAAGAATATGCGGCCGCCCCATGGTGGGAGCGCGTCGTCTTCGACGGCGGCGAAAAGATCGTGCGTGACGGCAAGGGTGAGGTGCAGTGGTCGGGCTATCCGAGCCGCTTCCTGAACTCGCTGATCGTGGCGATCACCTCGACCGTGCTCGCAGTCGGCATGGGCACGTTCACCGCCTACGGCTTCTCGCGCTTCAAGGTGAAGGGAGAGGCGGACCTGCTCTTCTTCATCTTGTCGACGCGCATGCTGCCGCCGGTGGTGGTCGCGATCCCGATGTTCCTGATGTACCGGGCCGTGGGGCTGAACGATTCCCATCTCGGGCTGATCATCCTCTACACCGCCTTCAACCTGTCCTTCTCGGTCTGGCTGATGAAAGGCTTCATCGACGAGATCCCGAAGGAATATGAGGAGGCGGCACTCGTCGACGGCTACACGCGCATGGAAGCCTTCTTCAAGATCGTGCTGCCGGAGGCCGCCACCGGCATCGCTGCCACCGCCGTGTTCTGCTTCATCACGGCGTGGAACGAATATGCCTTCGCGCTGATCATGACCAACCGCCGCGCCCAGACCGCGCCGCCCTTCATCCCGAGCCAGGTCGGCTCCGGCCTGCCCGACTGGACGGTGATCGCCGCCGGCACGTTCCTGTTCCTGCTGCCGGTCGCGATCTTCACCTTCCTGCTCCGCAACCATCTGTTGCGAGGCATGTCCTTCGGAGCGATCCGCAAATGAGCTTTCGCGCGATCAACGAGAAATATCTGGAGCCTGGATCGCAGATCCTGATGGTGCTTGGCATCGTCGCGCTCTGCCAACCCTGGAACATGCCGCTCCACACTTACGGCGTGACGATCATCCTGATCGGCCTTATCGGCTTCAACGTCACCTCCAAGATCCCACGCGAGGAGCAGGCCGGCACCGGGCACGGAGCCGACCAGCAGGCGCGCAACGCGGGGGCACAGCATTGACCCAGATCGAGCTTCGCGGCGTCCAGAAATTCTTCGGCGCCGTCCAGGTCATCAAGGACCTGAACCTCAAGATCGACGACAACGAGTTCATCGTGCTGCTCGGACAGTCGGGCTGCGGCAAGACGACGACGCTGCGCGCCATCGCCGGGCTGGAGACAATCGACCAGGGCGACATATTGATCGACGGCAAGCCGGTGCAGCACCTCAAGGCTGCCGACCGCGACATCGCCATGGTGTTCCAGTCGTTCTCGCTCTATCCGCATATGAACGTCTACGAGAACATCGCCTTTCCGCTGCGCGCGACGCGCAAGAGCAGGAGCGAGATCGACACCGAGGTGCGCTCGGTAGCCAAGACGCTGCAGATCAGCGATCTTCTCAACAAGAAGCCCTCGGCGCTGTCGGGCGGCGACATGCAGCGCGTCGCCATCGGCCGGGCGCTGGTGCGGCGCCCGAAGGCGATGCTGATGGACGAGCCGATCGGCGCGCTCGATGCCAAGCTGCGCGAGGAAATGCGCGCCGAGATCAAGCGGCTGCATATCAAGCAAGGCTCGACCAGCATCTATGTCACGCACGACCAGATCGAGGCGATGAGCCTCGCCGACCGCATCGTCATCATGCATGAGGGTGTGCTGCAGCAGGTCGGCACGCCGGACGAGGTCTATTCGCATCCGGCCAATCTATTCGTCGCGCAGTTCGTCGGCAGCCCGGTGATGAACGTGGCTGAGGCGACGGTCGCCGAGAATGCGTCGGCAGCTTCCGTCTCCGTCGGCGGCGCGGCCACCGGCTTCGAGTTTCCGCGCGCGCTGCTTTCCAAGCTCAACGGCCATGCCGGCGGCCAGCTGACGCTCGGCATCCGGCCGGAAGGCGTGCTGGTGCGCCGCGAGGCGACGGACGGCTTCCTGCCAGTCGAAACGCAGATCGTCGAGCCGCTGGGATCCTTCGATATCGTCGATCTCAAGGTCGGCTCCAAGATGCTGCGCGCCCGCACCAAGAGCGGCTTCATCGGCGGAGCGGGCGAAAAGGTCTATGCGCGGATCGATCCTTCGCAGGCGCATTTCTTCGACGCCGCGAGCGGCAAGTCGCTCGGAGTGAGATTGTAATGGCCCATATCCAGCTGAAGAACATCTCCAAGACGTTCGGCACCCACACGGCTCTGTCCAATCTCGATCTCGACATCGCCGACGGCGAATTCTTCGTGCTGCTCGGCGAGACGGGCGCCGGCAAGACGACGACGCTGAGGATGGTCGCGGGCCTTGAGAAGCCGACCGAGGGCCAGGTCTTCATCGACGGCGTCGACGTCGCCGACTGGGGCGCTGCCGAACGCGACGTGGCGCTGGTGTTGCAGCAATATTCGCTCTATCCGCGCTACACGGTGCGGCAGAATCTCGAATTTCCGCTAAAGCCGAAGATCCGCCGGCTGCCGGATGCCGAGATCAAGGACCGCGTGGCGCGCGCGGCCCGCACGCTCAGGATCGAGCACCTTCTCGACCGCAAGACGGACCGGCTTTCCGGCGGCGAGATGCAGCGCGTGTCGATCGGCCGGGCGATCGTGCGCAAGCCGCGCGTGTTCCTGATGGACGAGCCGCTGTCGGCGCTCGACGCCAAGCTGCGCGAGGCGCTGCGCACGGAATTGAAGAACCTGCAGATGCAGCTCGGCGCCACATTCCTGTTCGTCACGCATGACCAGATCGAAGCCATGTCGATGGGCGACAAGGTCGGCGTGCTCAACCATGGCCGCATCGTCCAGACAGGCACGCCGCATGAGATCTACAACAATCCTCGCGACACCTATGTCGCGAGCTTCGTCGGTTCGCCGCCGATGAACCTCATCGACGGCAGACTGGTCAACGACCGCGCCGTGATGGCGCCGATGAATTTCGAGCTGCCGCTGACGGTTGGGGCCAAGACTTTTGGCGGGGGCAGGACGAGTGGCGCGACCGACGGTCGGCCACTCGTCTTCGGCATCCGTCCGGAGGACGTCTACCTGGAGAGCGGCGCGCCGGTCGAGGCGCACGTCCACGACGTTGAGAACCACGGTGTGGAGAAGATCCTGACGCTCAGGGTCGGCGAAACGATGCTGCGGGCAACCGTGCCGGCCAGGACCGATGTCGCGATCGAACAGCCGGTGCGCTTTGCCTGGAACCCGGACAAGGTGGTGCTGTTCGACAAAGGCAGCGGCGTCAGCCTGCGGCACGCCGGATAGCGGTCAGCAGGATCACGCGTTCGGTGTCCGACAGGCAGGCATCGTCATGCATTTCGTCGGCCTTCTGGGTCCAGTAGGAGCCGGCGGCAACTCGACCCTGTTGGCTTCGCCGCCCTGCATCTGCCAATGCGCCCAGAGGCCCTTGATGACCACGGCGCGGTAATCGGCGGTGTGGGCATGGACGGGCGCGCCAGTTGCCGGGAACCTTCAGCAGCGCGCCGGCCGGGCCTTTCGTTCGTTCGCCCCATAGCGGGCCAAGGCGCTGTGGCTGGCCCGGCGCTTCGACGGCGTAAGGGATCTTGTCGGCGGGCAGGTAGCTGTCCTCGAGCGCGAAAACCGGGCTTGGCAGGATGGCGAGCGCGGCAAGCGCAAGCGATGCAAGATGATTGGGCATGCTGTTTCCTCCGCCAGCGAGCTTATGCCGCCTCGGCCGGCGGGGAATGACGCGGTGTCCACAAGACTTGGCAATTCCTCCAGCCTGGCAACCGGCTGCTTGCGATCAGGATTGTTCGTCGGCGCCGGTGTGACGGAAATGACTTGGCGCCACGCCCATCACCCGCTTGAAGGCGCGGCTGAAGGAGGCTTCTGAATCGTAGCCCAGCCTCGACGCCGCCACCGAAACCCGCATGCCGTCGCGGGTGAGCCATTGCCGCGCCTGGTGCATGCGCACACGCAGCACATATTTGGCCGGCGTCTCGCCGACCACGATGGCGAAGCGCTGCGCAAAGGCGGAGCGTGAGGCGCCCATCATCCTGGCCAGCGCCTCGACCGTCCAGTCGCGCTCCGGCTGCAGGTGGATAGCGGCAAGCACCTTGCCGACATCCGGGTTGCGCACGGCGGCGATCCATCCGGTGGCGTCGCCGCAGCCATTCTCCACCCAGGAGCGGATGATGGTGGCCGCGAGCACGTCGGCCAGGCGGGCGAGGATGCCGCCGGAGCCGACGCGGTCCATCGTCACCTCGCCCGCCATCGCGTCGAGCAGATGCTGGATGCCGGGCGCGTTGGCCATCAGCTTATGCGCCTGCATCAGGTCGGGCATCATCTCCAGCAGCGGATGCGAGCCGTCGAGGTTGAAATGCATGCTGCCGCAAAACAGCAAGGTCTTGCAGCCGTCGCAGCCGTTCGAGACGTCGTAGATGTTCTCGCACACCGGCTCGATCGTGTAGCGGCCGATCGGCACCGGCGGCACGCCGGGCGCGCTCGCCAGCACATGCTCGTCGCCGCGCGGAATCAGCAGCGCGTCGCCCACCGAGAGCTTTATCCATTCCTTGGCCGGCGAGAACAGCCAGCAGCCTCGCTGTCCGATGAAATGGAAGCGCGCCGCCTTCTGCGCGGGGAAGGAAACGGCCCACGGCTCGCCAAGCACGCAGCGGCCGTAATCGACGCCGTCAAGGCGCAGGCCGCGCAACATGTCGGTCAGCGGGTCGCCGGAAGCCTGCAGAATGGTTTTGGACGAATTGTAATTCATTTCGGCGTTTCTAGCATGGAAACTCCAGCCGGTCACTCCCTATGTTGCGCTGCAGCCAAATGTTGCGCCGCAACCAAATCGAACTGACAGAGCCGCCCGCCGGCATGTAACGGGCGAAGTCCGATCTGGTCATCTCTTGCGTAGCGCCGCAAACAGATCGGAGATTTTGCCATGACCGAACCCGCAACGGGCGCCGTCGACGCCACTATTCTCGACGCGAGCGAGCAGGACGAACGAACCGAACCGGCCTGGGCGGCGGTGGTCTCGCTGGCGCTCGGCGTTTTCGGCCTGGTGACCGCCGAATTCCTGCCCGCCAGCCTGTTGACGCGGCTGGCGCAGGACCTCGGCGTCAGCGAAGGCGCCGCCGGCCAGGCGGTGACGGCGACGGCCGTCGTCGGCGCGATCGCGGCGCCGACCATGGCGATCGTCACCAAGCGGCTCGACCGCCGGCTGGTCATGTGGATCCTCTCCGCCCTTTTGATCGTCTCCAACCTCGTCGCCGCCTTCACGTCCTCGCTCGCCATGCTGCTTCTTGCCCGCGTGGTGCTCGGCGTTGCGCTTGGCGGTTTCTGGTCGATGTCGGCGGCCATGGCGCTTCGGCTTGTGCCGATGCGGCTGATGCCGCGCGCCATGTCGATCATCCTGACCGGCGTCTCGGTCGCCACGGTCACGGCGGCTCCGGTCGGCGCCTATGTCGGCGACATCTGGGGCTGGCGCACCGCCTTCATGATCGCGGCGGTCGTCGGCGGGCTGGCGCTGCTGGTGCAACTCGCCACCCTGCCAAGCCTGCCGCCGACCGCGGTCGCGAGCTTCCGCACGCTGGCCGAGGTGCTGAAGCGGCCAATGATCCGCATCGCGCTGCTGGTCGTTCTCCTGGTCGCATCCGGACAGTTTGCCGGCTTCACCTATGTGCGGCCGTTCCTGGAGACGGTGCCGGCGATGCCGATCGAAACCATCTCGCTGGTGCTGCTCGCCTATGGCATCGGCGGCTTCTTCGGCAATTTCGCCGGCGCCTTCCTGGCCGAGCGCAATCTGAAGATGGCGGTCGGCCTGGCGCCGCTGCTGATCGCCTTGTCGGCGGCGGCGCTGCTCGTGCTCGGCGCCTCGCCGATAACGGCGGCGGTCGCGGTCACCGCCTGGGGCTTTGCCTTCGGCGCCGTTCCGGTCGGCCTGCAGACCTGGCTGGTGCGCGCCGCGCCTGACCAGGCCGAGAGCGCCGGCGGCCTGATGGTCGCGACCTTCCAGGTGGCGATCGCGCTTGGCGCCGTCGTCGGCGGCCTTCTGGTCGATCATGCCGGTGTCGCCACCGCCTTCGCCTATAGCGGCGTGGCGACCTTGCTCGCGGCGCTGGTAGCCTTCCTGATGGGACCGAAGCAGGCTGCCGAGTAGCTAAGACTGCTTGCCTCCCAGGCATCGGCCCGGCGGCTCTCACGAGCGCCGGGCCGATAATTTTCAGCTTCAGGCCGCGCCGCCGTCGAACTCGAACACTTCGACGGTCTTGAGGTCGACGCCGTCGAGGCAGTTGATGTTGACATAGGCGGATCGTTCGTTGCCCTCGCTGACATCCTCGGCGAAAGGGTGCATGCCGCAGGTGCGGCAGAAGCGATGCGCGATCGCGCCTTTGCCGAATGTGTAGCGGCCGAGGTCGTCGCCCCAGGCGACCAGATTGAGCTTCTCATGCGGCACGGCCCACAACAGCGCGCCCTTGCGCCGGCAGATCGAGCAATTGCAGCGCACGGCCATGCCAAGCTCGCCCTCGACCTCGAACGCCACCTAGCCGCAGTGGCAGCTGCCTTTGTACAGCATCAGCATCTTCCCATCGCTGGCAGGGTGCAAAGGCACGCTTGCCGGGTTATCGCTTGGCTGGCCCAACATCAGGCCGTGCCTAAAAGACGTTGCAACTTTGCAGGGCCCGACATCGAAAATGCAATCCATCCGCGACCGTCTTGAAATCATCCTGTCACGTCTTGCCAATCGCGCGGCCGACGAGAAGGTCTATACGAAGCTCTACGCCGAGGCGGCGCGTGCAGCCGCCGATGCGGCCCATGCCCGCCGCAAGGCCGGTGTGAGCCTCGGACCGCTCGACGGGCGCATCGTCTCGATCAAGGACCTGTTCGATGTCGCAGGGGAGCCGACGACGGCCGGGTCGCTGATCCATGCCGAGGCCTCAGCCGCTGCGCGAGATGCGGCGATCGTGCGGAGGCTGCGCCAGGCGGGAGCCGTCATCCTCGGCAAGACCAACATGACCGAGTTCGCCTTCACCGCGATCGGCGACAATCCGCATTACGGCACGCCGGGCAATGCCGCCGATGCAAGCCTGATCCCGGGCGGGTCGTCATCGGGGGCGGGCGTTGCGGTAGGCGAGGGCACGAGCGACATCTCGATCGGTTCGGACACCGGCGGCTCGGTGCGCATCCCGGCCTCGCTCAATGGCGTTGTCGGCTTCAAACCGACGGCGGGGCGCGTGCCATTGACCGGCGCCTTTCCGCTGTCGATGACGCTCGATTCGATCGGCCCGCTTGCCGGCAACGTCGCCGATTGCGCGATCACCGATGCGATCATGGCGGGACAAGAGCCAACGGCGCTTCGGCCGGTCCCACACGCCGGCCTGCGCATCGGCATCCCGCGCGGCGTCTTGTTCGGCGAGACGCAAGCGGAGGTCGCCGCGGCCTTCGAGGGCTGCATCGACCGGATCGGGCTAGCCGGCGCCCGCGTTGCCGATTTGTCCATCGACGATCTCATCGCCGAGATGCGCGCCGCCACCAAACGCGGCACGATCGCCTCCATAGAAGGTGCGGAAGTGCATGCCGATTGGCTTGCGAGCGGCGCCTCGGTACCGGCCGATCCGCATGTCACCGGGCCGTTGTCCCGCGCGCTGGCCGTTCCCGCTTCCGCCTATATCCGCACGATCCGCCGTCGCGGCGAGCTTGTGGCAGCCATGGCGGAACGGCTGGAGACAGTCGATGTGCTGGCATTGCCGACCGTGCCGATGGTCGCGCCCTCCATTGCCGCAATGGCTGGCGACGAAGCGCTGCGCGACAAGATGGAAGGGCTGCTCTTGCGCAACACGCAGGTCGCCAACCAGTTCGCCCTGTGCGCGATCTCGCTGCCGATGCCCGGCATGAAGCTGCCGGCTGGTTTGATGCTGGTGGGCAAGCACGGACACGACAGTCATCTGCTGCGCATTGCTGCCGCGGTCGAGACTTTGCTTGGCCGTTGATAGGGCGCGGCGAACCGACGCAAATTCGGCGCTCGGGAATTCGCTGTCCCGCTGTCATCTCTGGCTGCATCGTCGCGATGGTAGCCGGGAACTAACCGTCGGCCGGAAAGCGCCGCCGGTAGTGTTCGACGACTTCCGGATTGCGCAGATTGACCGGCAATTTGCCGGCGAGCACCAGCAACGCCTCGCCGGCGGCGCCGACCCCCATGCGCATCATCGATTCCTCGGTGATGCCGGCCATATGCGGGGTGACAATGACATTGTCGAAGCCGAAATAAGGATGGTTGGGCGGCAGCGGCTGCGTGGAAAAAACGTCCAGCGCGGCGCCGCCGATGCGGCCCGCTCGCAACGCTTCGATCAGCGCCTCGTCGTCGACCACCGGGCCGCGCGAGACATTGATCAGCAGCGCGTTGGGCTTCATGCGGGCGATACGCTCGCGGCCGATCAGGCCGTGGGTCTCCTCCGTCAGCGGGCAGCAGAGCACAATGATATCGCTCTGCTCGACCAGCGCGTCGATCGACAGGAAGCCGACACGTTCGGGCGCCGGGCGCAGGCTTCGCGTGGTCGCCACGACATTGAGATCGAAGCCGTGCGCGGCGATATGGCCGACGGCCTGGCCGACCGCGCCGAGGCCGACGATGCCGATCGTCTTGCCGGCAAGCTCGCTGGTCGAATTGGCATGCTCGCGCCCCGCAAGCCAGCCCTTGGCGCGCAGGTCGCGGTCCATCGTTCGGAAGCGCCGCAGCAGCGCAAGGGCCACGAACATCACATGCTCGGCGACCGAGCGGGCATTGACGGCGGGCACATTCGCCACCAGCACGCCGGCGGCGGTCGCGGTCTCGACCGGGATCATGTCCAGCCCGGCGCCGTGGCGGATCGCGGCGCGCAGGCTCGAAGCACCCGCAAACAGCTCCGGCGGCAGCGGCGCGCGCACGATGACGATGTCGGCGTCGCTCGCTTCGGCGGTCAGAGTTTTGGGATCAAGCGCGGAAGCGACGGCCAGCCACCCGGCGCCCGCCAGCATGGCCGTGGCGCGAGGATGCAGCGGATGCGTTGAGAGTATCTTGCGCATGAGGTTTTGTTTTGCTCCGCATTTCCGCGATGCCAAGCGATAACGCTCGGCTGCAAAATGCTCTAGGCCTTTTCGAGCGCCGCGCTTTTCGGCTCCATTCCGCGGCCTTCGATGATCCCCTTCCAGTAGCTCTCGGCGCCCTGCAAATGGGCATTCATCAGGGCCTGGGCGAGGTTGCCGTCGCGGCGCAACAGCGCCTCGTAGATCTGGATGTGCTCGGCATGTGAGCGCACGCTGCGTTCGGGATCGTTGAAATAGATCGGCAGGCGCTGCTCGCCCATCAGGTAATAGACGCTGCAGATGTTGTGGAAGACGCTGTTCTTGGTCGCGCGCACGATCTCGAGGTGGAACTCGCGGTCCTCCTTGGCGAGGCCCTCGCCGGCGGCGATGCGCTCTTCCGAGGCCTTCAGGATCTCGCGCAGGCGTTCGAAGTTTTCTTCCGTTGCGCGCGAGCAGGCAAGCTCGGCCGCCTTGATCTCGTGGATCTTGCGCAACTCGACGGTCTCGTAGATCTGCACCGGATCGAGCGGCAGGCCGGCGCGGGCGAAAAGCGCCAGCGCTTCCACGCTCGCCTGCTTGGTGTCGATATAGATGCCGGACTTGGCGCGTCGCTCGACGATGCGCATGGCTTCCAGGATGGCCAGCGCTTCGCGGATCTGGCCGCGGCTGACGCCGAAATGCTCCGCCAGCTCGCGCTCCGAGGGCGTGCGGCCGGACTCCTTGTCCGAGTTGGCGAAGAGGTAGGCGGCAAGTTCCGCGAGAAGGTTCTTTTCTTTCATCGTCAAATACGTTGCGCGTGCGCCTCCAGGAATCGCTCGGAGATGGTGAAACCCAATCCAGGCTTTTCAGGGATCGCTATCATACCGTCCTTCGCTTCGACAGTCTCCTCGACAAGGTCGTGGATCATCGGGTTGGCGCCGAGCGAATATTCGATGATGAAGCTGGCGGGCGAGGCGGCACAGACATGCAGCCCGGCAAAGAAGCAGGGCGCGCCGGCCCACAGGTGCGGCGCGAAACGCAGGTTGAAGGCGCTGGCTATGGTGCCGATCTTCATTGCCTCGCTGATGCCGCCGCAAAACGCCGGATCCGGCTGGAAGATGTCGGCCGATTTCAGCACCGCCAGATCGCGGAACGCGTAGCGCGTCGCCTCGCTTTCGCCTGTCGCGATCGGCGTCGCGCCCGAGGCGCGCACTTCGGCCATGCCCGGCTTGTCGTCGGCGATCACCGGTTCCTCGAACCAGGCAAGGTCGAGATCGGCGGTGAGCTTGATGAAGCGCTTGGCCTCGGCGACGGTGTAGGTGCCATGCGCGTCGACCATCAGATCGACATCGGGCCCGATCGCCTGCCTTGCGGCGCGCACGCGCGAGGCCGAGACATGCGGGGCGCCGTCCATGGCGCCGACACGCATCTTCAGCGCCTTGAAGCCGCCCTTGGCGATATAGGATTTCAACTGCTCGCCGATGGCGTCGGCGGAGGCCCAGCCGCCCGAGGCATAGGCCTGCATCCGCTCGACCTTGCGGCCGCCGAGCAGCCGCCATACCGGCTGCCCCAGCGATTTGCCGAGAATGTCCCAGAGCGCGATGTCGACGGCGCTGATTGCTGCGACGCTCATGCCGCGCCGCGCCAGCTGCGGCATGGCATGGCCGGCATGCGCCGCTGTCTCGTACCGCACACCGTTGTAGAACATTTCCCAGATGATGCCGATGTCGGCCGGATCGCGGCCGATGAGCTGCGGGCCGATCTCGTGGTTGAGCATATGGACGAGCGCGCCATAGCTGCCGGCGCTGCCGGCGGCGTTCTTGCCCTCGCCCCAGCCGACCAGGCCGTCATCGGTCTCGATGCGCAAAATGGCGGCGTCGAACGTCGTCACCTGACCGAAGTCGCTGCGATGCTGCTTCGCGACTTCGATCGGGATACGAACCCACCAGGCCTGGACGCGTTTGATGCGCATGTTTTCCCTTCGGCCCCTCCGCCCGCCGGGTGGAAGGGATAGGTTTCAATCGGAGGCCTACTTGATCAGCGGCAGCAGCGTTTCGGCGGTGATGCGCATCTGGTCGGTGTAGAATTTTTCCGTGAGCACGCTGGAGCCGTGGTCCTGGATGAACTTGAGCTGCTCGGGCGAGATGTCGACCGGATTGCGCTCGACCATCTCCGGATAGGGCGCCGCCGGCGTGCGGTCGACGGGCGCGACGAACTCGTTGGTCAGCGCGCCGTCATAGCCGACTTCCTTCAGCGTGCGCACGATCTTCGGCCAGTCGATCTGGCCAAGGCCGGCGGCGAAGCGGTTGTTGTCGGCGACATGGAAATCGAACAGGCGCTTGCCGACCTGGCGTATCGCATCATAGACGTTAAATTCCTCCATGTGGATATGGTAGGCGTCGAGGCAGACGCCGCATTCGGGGCTCACCGCATCGGCGAGCGCCAGCGCCTGGGCGCCGCGGTTGAAGAGATAGGTCTCGAAGCGGTTGAGCGGCTCGACGGCGATCCTGACGCCGACCTTCCTGGCATGGGTGAAACACTCGCGCGTGGCGTCGACCACCCAGCCCCATTCCTCCGCCTCGGTGCCGTCCGGCACGACCTTGCCGACAGTCGCGGGCACCAGCGTGATGATCTCGCCCTCGAGCTCGCTCACCATGGTGAGCACGTCCTTGACATATTGGACCGAGCGCTCGCGCTGGCCCTGGTCCTTGGCGGCGAGGTTGCGCTCGCCCAGCATCAGCGTCACCGAACCCCAGCAGCGTATGCCGTGCTCCTTGAGCAGCGCACGCGTCTCCTTGGTCTTGTACTGTTCGGGCTCGCCGGAAATCTCGATCGATTCGTAGCCGAATTTCTTGATGCGCTTGAGCGTCACCTCCAGCGGCTCCGCCCGCATCCAATTGTGCGTCGAAAGATGCATGGTCTATCCTTCCCAGAATTCGCCTGTCACGTTTTACCCCGCGACGGCTCCGATAGAAGCGGTCGCACGTCTCCTCCCCAAGGCGTTGCCAGCATTTTTTCTTGAAACTGGTTCGACCAATTGGGCCTTCCATGACCTCTACAGCAAATTTTCATGCACGGCAAGAAGTGGGTGGATGACACCAAATCAATCAGTCAATAGTCTGATTTTATAAGGTAATTTCGCTCATTTGTTCGAAATCCCGTGCCGTCCTCGTCGATTTGGACCGCTTGACCGAATTTCGGGATTTGGTAATACCAGAATGGCGCAACGCATAGACGCCGACAGTATTGACCAAACAGGCTGGCCCTCACTTCAATCGGCGCTATGCTTGGTCGCGAAAACAATGAGGGAGGATGCCGATGCCGACGACGATGAAGGGCCCCGGCCTGTTTCTGGCGCAGTTCGCGGGCGATGCCGCGCCGTTCAATTCGCTGGCTTCGATCACCAAATGGGCGGCCGGGCTCGGCTACAGGGGCGTGCAGATCCCGACCTGGGACGGGCGCCTGTTCGACCTCAAGAAGGCGGCGTCGTCGAAGGCCTATTGTGACGAGGTGAAAGGCATCTGCGCCGATGCCGGCGTCGAGATCACGGAATTGTCGACGCATCTGCAGGGCCAACTGGTCGCCGTTCATCCAGCCTATGACGCGCAGTTCGACGGCTTCGCGCCGGCCGAGGTGCACAACAACCCCAAGGCGCGCCAAAAATGGGCGGTCGAGCAGATGAAGTTCGGCGCCAAGGCATCGAGGAATCTCGGCCTGAATGCTTCGGTGTCGTTCACCGGCTCGCTGGCTTTCCCCTACCTTTATCCGTTCCCGCAGCGGCCGGCCGGGCTGATCGAGGAGGCCTTCTCCGAACTCGGCAAGCGCTGGAAGCCGATCCTCGACGTCTACGAGGACAATGGCGTCGATGTCGGTTATGAGATCCACCCTTCCGAGGACGTGTTCGACGGCGCCACCTTCGAGATGTTCCTCGACGCGGTCGGCGGCCACAAGCGCTGCAACATCAACTACGACCCGTCGCATTTCCTGCTGCAGCAGCTCGATTATCTCGAGTTCATCGACATCTACCACGAGCGGATCAAGGCGTTCCACGTCAAGGACGCCGAGTTCAATCCGACCGGGCGGCAAGGCGTCTATTCCGGCTACCAGGGCTGGGTGAACCGGGCGGGCCGCTTCCGTTCGCTGGGAGACGGGCAGGTGGATTTCGGCGGCATCTTCTCCAAGCTTACCCAGTACAACTACGATTCCTGGGCGGTGCTGGAGTGGGAATGCTGCCTGAAGCATCCCGAGGACGGGGCGGCCGAAGGCGCGCCCTTCATCCAGCATCACATCATCCGGGTCACGGAGAAAGCCTTCGACGATTTCGCCGGCGGCACCAGCGACAAGAAGCTGTTGCGGGCGATGATGGGGATTTGACCTACGAACTCTGCTTGAGGAGGTTCGGCCACAGGTCCGGGTGGGTTGAATCCCAAGTCGCAGCGGACTCTATACCCCAACCCCGACGCTGCGCGTCGACCCTTCCCGCAAGGGGGAGGGTGAGGAGCTAAAGAGAGGACAAGAAATGGTCGGCGCATCGAAGTCGGAAGCGGGAGGCGGCCCGATCCGCTATGGCATGGTTGGCGGCGGGCAGGGTGCCTTCATCGGCGCGGTGCATCGCATCGCGGCGCGCTTGGACAACGACTTCGTACTGGTGGCCGGCGCGCTGTCGTCGGATCCGGCGCGGGCGAAGGCATCGGCCGAAGAACTCGGACTCGATCCCGCGCGCAGCTACAGCTCCTATGCCGAGATGGCGAAGGCCGAGGCCAAGCGCCCCGACGGCATCGAGGCGGTGGCGATCGTGACGCCCAACAATGTCCATGTGCCGGCGGCCAAGGCCTTCCTCGAGGCCGGCATCCATGTCATCTGTGACAAGCCGCTGGCGACCTCTCTGGCCGAGGCGAAGAAGCTTGCCGCCCTGGTCGAGAAGACCGGCAAGGTGTTCGTGCTGACGCACAACTACACCGCCTACCCGATGATCCGGCAGGCGCGCGAGATGGTGGCCAAGGGCCAACTCGGCGACATCCGCATCGTGCAGTCCGAATATCCGCAGGACTGGCTGACCGAGGACCTCGCCGCCACCGGCCAGAAGCAGGCCTCGTGGCGCTCCGACCCCAAGCAGGCAGGCGCCGGCGGCGCGCTGGGCGACATCGGCACGCATGCCTACAATCTCGCCCGCTTCGTGTCCGGGCTGGAGCTAGATTCACTTTCGGCCGATCTCGATGCGTTCGTGCCAGGGCGCCAGCTCGACGACAACGTCAACGTCATGCTGCGCTTCAAGCCGGTCGGCAACAAGCATCCGGCCAAGGGCATGATCTGGGCAAGCCAGGTGGCGCCCGGCCACGAGAATGGGCTGAAGCTGCGCATCTATGGCTCCAAGGGTGGGCTGGAATGGGTGCAGGCCGACCCGAACTATCTCTGGTACACGCCGTTCGGCCAGCCGAAGCAGTTGCTCACCCGGGCCGGCGCCGGCGCGATGCCGGTCGCGGCCCGCGTCAGCCGTGTGCCGTCTGGCCATCCGGAGGGCTATCTCGAAGGTTTTGCCAATATCTACCAGGAGGCCGCAAGGGCCATCCGCGCGGCGCGCCGGAAGGGCGGCAAGCCAGGCAAGGACGTCGTCTTCCCGACGATCGCGGACGGCGTCGAAGGCATGGCCTTCATCGAGGCCTGCGTGAAGTCGTCGAAGAAGAATGGGGCGTGGACGAAGCTCTAGGGACGGCCGCGTCGTCCAAGGGAGTCCCCCTCACCCGGATTGCCAGCCGAATTGCGAAGAGCAATTCGGGGCAATCCGACCTCTCCCCGAGGGGAGAGGAGACAAGCGACGCCGGCGCCGACCTCTTCTCTACTCGGGGAGAAGGTGGCCGCGAAGCGGCTGGATGAGGGGAAGTGTGGCCGGCCAACGCAAAGGGTTGGCCGCAAGCGGGGAGGGGATGTCGATGAAGATCGGCATGTGCATGTTCTTGTGGACGACCAGCGTCTCGAAGAAGCACGAGGCGCTGCTCAAGGACATCAAGGCGACCGGCTTCGACGGCGTCGAGATACCGGTCTTCGTCGGGGCGCCCGACGACTACAAAAAGCTCGGCGAAATGCTCGACCGCATCGGCCTTGAGCGCACCGCGGTCTCGGCGATGGGCGATCCGGCGATGAACTTGATCTCGCCGGATGCCGCCACCCGCAAGGCCGGCATCGACTACATGAAATGGGCGGTCGACTGCAGCGCCGCGCTCGGCGCGGACACCCTCAGCGGGCCGCTGCATTCGACGCTGGGCGCCTTTTCCGGCAGCGGGCCGACGGCGGCCGAGAAGAAGCGCTCGGTCGCCTCGCAACGCGCCATCGGCGACCATGCCGGCAAGAAGGGCGTGACCATCGGGCTCGAAGCGCTCAATCGCTTCGAATGCTACCTCGTCAACACCATGGCCGACCTGTCGGAGCATATCGACGCGATCGACCGGCCGCACATCAAGGCGATGTACGACACCTTCCACGCCAATATCGAGGAGGCCGATCCGATCGGCGCCTATACGAAGCATCGCCGAAACGTCGTCCATATCCACATTTCGGAGAATGACCGCGGCGTGCCTGGGCGCGGCAACATCCCCTGGAAGGAGACTTTCGCGGCGATCCGCCGGACCGGTTACGACGATTGGCTGACGATCGAGGCGTTCGGACGCTCGCTGAAGGACCTGGCTGCGGCGACGAAGGTGTGGCGCGATTTCGCCGAGAGCCCGGAGGCGGTTTATCGCGAAGGGTATCGGCATATCAGGGATGGGTGGAAGAACGCGGCTTAGGGGCCCTGCGCCTGATCCATTTTCTATTTGCGTTGGCAACGGTTGCCAAGTGGTTCCCCCACTCCGTCTCGGCTTCGCCGAGCCACCTCTCCCCCCTCCGGAGGGAGAGGAAAGGGCGCTTGGTGGCGCCGGGAGAGGAAGAAGGCCTCTGCCTCGAGGACAGGCGCGGCTCGTCTGGCGCCTTTCCTCTCCCCCGTCGATCGGGGGAGAGGTGTCGAGCGAAGCTCGACGGAGTGGGGGTCGACCCTTTGCGCGGCACTATACGATGCCCGCGCTTCCGCGCCACAAGGCTACCCCCGCTCGGCCTGCAGCCTGTTGTAATCGTGCAGCGTGCGGCTCAGCCTTCGGCGCAGGAAGTTCGAGATGTTGTCGAAGATGAAGACGACGAGCAGCGTCAGCAGCACCATGTAGAAGACGTTGGCCCAGTTCGAGTTGGTGCGCATAGCTTCCCATAGTTTCAGGCCGATGCCGCCGGCGCCGACGGCGCCGATGATGGTGGCGCCGCGGGTGTTGGATTCCCACTGGTAGAGCGTCTGGCTGATGAAGACCGGCACCACTTCCGGCATCACGCCGTAGCGCTGCACGAGCAGGCCGTTGGCGCCGGTCGAGAGCACGCCTTCGCGCGGCTTGTCGTCGATGTTCTCAAGCGCTTCGGAATAGGTTTTGCCCAATGTGCCGATCTCGGTGAAGAAGATCGCCGCACTTCCGGCCAGCGGTCCGGGGCCGAAGGCGCGGGTGAAGAACAGTGCCCAGATCAGCATGTCGACCGAGCGCATGAAGTCGAAGAAGCGTTTCAGCACCTGGCTGAGCAGGCCGCTCGGCGTGATGTTGCGGGCGGCGAAGAAGGCGAGCGGGAAGGCGACGATACCGCCGAGCAGGGTGCCGAGGAACGCCATGACGATGGTCTGCAGGAGTTTCGTCCAGACATCGCCGTGCTGCCACTGCGCGTTGTTCCAGATGTTGTCGGCGGCCAAAGCGAGGTTCGACGTGCCGGGCTGAAGCTCAGGCCCGGAGACGATCAGCGAGATGACCTCGCCGGCCGACTTGCCGAAGAAGAGCGAGCGCGTGTCGAAGACGAAATTGGCCCAGCCGAGGAAGCGCTTGCGAACCTTGACGCGGTCGACGGTGACGCGCACCTCGCCGGCGAAGCCCATCTTGGCGACGATCTCGTCGTCATGGACGGTCACCCAGTCGGGCACCGCGCCTGTGACCACCGGCTTGCCGCCGGTCAGCGCTATCGGCACGGTCACGCCATTGGCCGTGATCGTCGCCCTGGTCTTGTCGAAGGTGACGGATTTCGCATCGCCGTCGATCCGGACCGTGAAGGTGCCGTCGGGGTTCCTGACCACCCAATCGGGATTGGGGTTCTCGCCGAGCGCCGAAAAGCGCGGATATTTCGGCGTGATCTCAGGCTGGTCGAGGCGGAACTCCGGCTGCAGGTCGTAGCTGATCCATTGCGACAGAAAGAGGGGCAGGCGCTCCCAGTGCGACTCGCGCAGTACCTGCGGCAAGCTGAAGAACCACAAGGCATAGCCGAGATAGAGCACCGTGCCCGCGATCAGCAGCAACGGCCAGAAACGCTTGTAGGCCGGACGATGGAACACCTGCGGGTAGCGGCTTTCGATGGCGCTTAGTTCGTCGGCGGTCATAGCCATATCAAGCGCTCATCAGGAAAGCCTGCTCGCCGACAAGCTTGCGGCGCAGCCAGGCGGAGAACTGGTCGACGAGGAAGATGGTGATGAAGAGCAGGAGCACCAGCGCCAGCGTCTTGGCGCCGAAGCCGCGCGAGATGGAAAGCTTCAGCTCTTCGCCGATACCGCCGCCGCCGACCGCGCCCATGATGGTCGAGATGCGCACGTTGATCTCGATCCGGAGCAGCGTGTACGACATGAAATTGGGCAGCACCTGCGGCAGGTCGGCGAAGCGCACGCGCTCGAACCAGTTGGCGCCGACGGCGCGCAAGCCCTCCTCCGGGCGCATGTCGATGTTCTCGTTGATCTCGTAGAACAGCTTGCCGAGCGCGCCGATCGAATGCAGGCCGATGGCGATGATGGCGGCGACCGGGCCGATCGAGACGATGGCCGCGAACAGGCCAGCAATGACGATCTCGGGGAAGGCACGCAGCAGTTCCATGAAGCGCTTGACGACGAGCCGCAGGATCGGGTTCGGCGTCAGGTTGCGCGCGGCGATGAAGGAGAAGGGAACGGCGAAGACGAAGCCGATGAAGGTCGAGACCAGCGCCACGTTCACCGTGGTCAGCATCAGCTCGAAATATTCGGGGATGTAGAAACCGCCCCAGACATAGACGCGGCCGAGCGGGAAGTTGAATTCCTGCGTGCCCTTGTCGTTGGGCGAGGCGATGTCGAACAACGCCCGCCAGACGTCGTTCCAGTCCTTCGGGACCAGCCAGCTCAGGAAATCGAGGATATGCGGTAGCCGGTCGAAGAAGTGGCCGGCATTGGCCTCGTCGGCGAACCACATGGTGGCGAACATGGCGACAAGCAGCAGGCCGACTCCCAGCGCGGTGTAGAAGCGGCGCAGCGAGGTCTGGCGCCGCCAGGCGTCGGCCTGCTGGCGGGTGGCGTCGGAATGGAGTGTCGCTGATGTCATGATCGGGACATGCAAAAAGGGCGGTGCTGGAGGCACACCGCCCTTTCTGATCTTGCCTTTAGCCGCCGATGGCGGCTTTGCGGGCTTCGACGATGACGTTGTAGAATTCCGGCTTTACAGGCACGTAGCCGGTGAAGTCGCCACCCTCGACGCCTTCGAAGCAGGCCTTGTCCTTGGCCGGCAGGGCGGTGAAGAAGGCGGTGAGCTTGGCGGTCATGTCGTCGCCCAGCGCGGTGCGCACGACCAGCGGACCGTTCGGGATCAAGCCCGAGCGCCACACTTCGACGAAGTCGTTCGGGTCGACGGCGCCCTTGGAGACTTCCTTGTGGAAGGTGCCGGAGGTGTAGCCGTTCTTGAAGTCGCCGATACCCGAGGAATCGTCCACCGCCACGTCAACCTTGCCATCGCGCACGGCCAGCACGTTGTTCTCGTGGCCGCCGTTGAACTGGGTCGAGGCGAAGTAGGTCTCGTTGGAGGCACCGGTGTCCTTCGGAATCTGGGTCAACGGGATCAGGTAGCCCGAGGTCGAATCCGGATCGGCGTAGCCGAGCTTCTTGCCCTTTGCCGACTTGATGTCGGTGATGCCGGAAGTCTTGAGCGCCAGGCCGATCGAATAATAACCGGTGGACCCGTCGGTCTGCTTGGTGGTGAGGATCGGGGTGACAGCCTTCGGATCCTTGAGATAGACGCTGGCATAACCGGACGCGCCGAGCTCGGCGAAGTCGAGCGTGCCGCCGAGCAGGCCCTGGATGACGCCGTCATAGTCGGCGGCGGGGAACAGCGAGACCTTCTCGAAGCCGAATTCCGACTTCAGGTGGTCGGCGAGGCATTGGTAATTGCGCAGGCGGTCGGTCTCGTTCTCGCCGCCGAGGATGCCGACGCGGAATTCCTTGATATCAGCGGCATGCGCGGCGCTTGCCGCCATGGCGAGCAGCGAAACCGCCCCAAAAACCATCTTCCTGAACATTTCGATCTCTCTCCTGTTGTTCCGGCTGCGCCGGCTGCGTTCTGATTTTTCAAGTCTTGCCTTTGACGCTGGCGGGCGATCCGGGTTGCTCTGCTGAAATCCACGATTTGCCCGCACCGGCTGGGCCCGGGACGGTGGACTCAGTAGCCAGGGAAGGCTGGTTCGAGCGGTCCGGCGGATGCGGTCATCTTCGGCTTGATGGTCACGCTGGTCGACGTGATGGCTTCGGAGATCTCGGCGCCGCTGGCGTCGGCGCCATAGACCGTGCGCACGGCGTCGCGGTCCAGGTCTTCCGGGGCGCCGTCGAAGACGACCTTGCCGGCGGCCATGCCGATAATGCGGGTGCAATAGGCGCGCGCGGTGTCCAGCGTGTGCAGGTTGGTGACGACGGTGATGCCTTCGCGCAGATTGATGTCGCGTAGCGAGTCCATCACCACCTTGGCGTTGAGCGGATCGAGCGAGGCGATCGGCTCGTCGGCCAGCAGCACTTTCGGCTGCTGCATCATGGCGCGGGCGATCGCGACACGCTGCTGCTGGCCGCCGGACAGCGTGCCGGCCGGCTGCAGCGCGGTGCGGGCGATGTCGAGGCGCTCGAGCGCGGCGACCGCCTCGGCGCATTCGGTGCGCGTGAACATGCCCAGCAGATTGGAAACCGTCGAGCGATGGTTGAGGCGGCCGAGCAGCACATTGGTCAAGACGTCGAGGCGCGGCACGAGGTTGAACTGCTGGAAGATCATGGCGCAGTCGCGCTGCCAGCGGCGCAACGGCGGACCCTGCAGGCTGGAGACCTCGGCGCCGTCAAAAAAAATCGACCCCCGGCTGGGATCGATGAGACGGTTGATCATGCGCAAAAGCGTCGACTTGCCGGCGCCCGAACGGCCGATAATGCCAACCATCTGGCCGCGCGGGATCGAGATGTTGATGTCGCTGACAGCGGTGTTCTTGCCAAATCGACGGGTTACGCCGCGGATTTCAAGCGTGGCCGATGATGCTGACATACCAAAACTCCAGTCCGTCGCGCTTTTGCAGGTCTGTTAACCTTCGCTAGCGCAGGCCGATGAAGCTGGGGTGTCGGATTGATGTCAGTTTTGTTACGTCCCACCAGGCTTGGAGATTCAACCAAGCACCAGCAATTCCTCGAAATGCTTCATGTCCTTGAAGCTGCAGAAGGCCGGGGGCCTGAGCTCGATCACCGGAGCCTCGCGCTCGAGGAATGACAGGCAGTCATAGAGCAATTCCTGCCAGGCAGCGGCCCGCTCATCGGCGAGGCGGCGGATCTGGTAGGCGAAGGTGATGTGGAAGGCATAAGTCTCGTGGTCCGGATGGCGGTAGCCGAACGGCACTGAAAGGGCATCGCGCCACGCTTTCAGGACGCGGCGGTCTTCGTCGGTGGCGCCGGCGACGGTGAGGCCGGTCGGCACGACTTCGACAATCTTGACCTTGAAGGGGCCGTGGCCCTCGAAGCCTTGCAGGCGACCGAGATAGAGCCGGGTCATGTCGTCGATGCCGGTGTCGAGCGGCACGTCCGATGGCCAGTAGGGAAGGCGGCGCCGGTATTCGATGATGCCCTGAAAGAGCGTCATGTGAAGGCTGGAGATCGGCGTGAAGGCGAGCCGATCGGCGTCGGGCATGGCCAGCATGCGCTTGCGCACCTCGATGATTGCAGCTTCGGAAGTAGAGCCGCCGACGAGGTGACTGACGACCGTGTTGCCGGGTTCGGGGAGGAAGTTGCCCGATGTGTCATAACGGGTGCCGAGATGCACCGGCGCTGTCGGGTTGGTGCCTTCGAAAAATAGGGCGAGCGAGGGTTTGACTGTGGCGAGCATCGCGATCTCCTTGGGAGATGGCGTCCTGTCCGAGTCATGTGTCAACGGTGTGAATGGTGAATGGTGAATGGTGAATGGTGAATGGTGAATGGTGAATGGTGAATGGTGAATGGTGAATGGTGAGAAAGGAGGGCTTCGTTGCATTCACTATTGACCATTCGCCATTCACCGCACCTAGCCGCCATATTTCTCCAGGAACGCCTCGGCCTCCAGGTCGCGAAAATCGTCGAGGGCGGCGCGCAGCTTCGCGTGGTCCCAATCCCACCAGGCTAAAGCCTGGTAGCGCTCCGCGGTGCGGCGGTCGAAGCGTTCGCGGATCGGCTTTGCCGGCACGCCGCCGACGATGGTGTAGGGCGCGACGTCCTTCGACACCACCGCGCCCGCGCCGACCGCCGCGCCGTCGCCGACGGTCACGCCCGGCAGGACGGTCGAGCCATGGCCGAGCCAGGTATCGTGGCCGATGGTGACGCGCCTGGCGCGACGCTCGGCGAAGAACGCGCTTTCATGTTCGGCGTCGTCCCAATAGTCGGACGCCCGATAGGTGAAGTGATGCAGCGTCGGCCGCCATGTCGGGTGGTTGGTGGCATTGAGGCGCACGCTCGCCGCGATGTTGGAGAACTTGCCGATGGTCGCGCACCACACGGCGCAGTCCTGCATCATGTAGGAATAGTCGCCGAGCTCGCATTCGGCGACGCGGCTGCGCTCGGCGATCTCGGTCCAGCGCCCGAGCGTCGAGTTTTCGACCTGCGCTGTCGGATGGATCAGCGGCGTCTCCGAAAGCTTCATGCGGCGATCTTTCCGGCGGCGAAAGCGGTGACGTCGATGACGCGATCGGCCACCGCGTCGCGCACGTCGAGGTCGTGGAAGATGCCGAGCAGGGCGACGCCCGCCGCCTTCTTGGCGGCGATGAGCTCGACCACGACATCGCGGTTCTTCGCGTCGAGCGAGGCGGTGGGCTCGTCGAGCAGCAGGATCGGATGCTCGGTGATGAAGCCGCGCGCGATGTTGACGCGCTGCTGCTCGCCGCCGGAGAAGGTCGCCGGCGGCAGTGCCCAGAGCTTTTCCGGCAGGTTGAGCTGCGCCAACAGGGCGCGCGCTCTCGTCCGCGCGCTTTCCCTATCCTCGCCGCGCTCGACCAGCGGTTCGGCGACGACATCGAGCGCGGAGACGCGCGGCACGGTGCGCAGGAACTGGCTGACATAACCTATGGTGTGGCGGCGCACGGAAAGCACGGTGCGCGGGCTGGCGGAGGCGAGGTCGATCAAGCCGCCGCCATGCTGGACGATGATCTGGCCTTCATCCACGGCGTAGTTGCCATAGAGCATCTTCAGGATCGAGCTTTTTCCGGCGCCGGAAGGGCCGCCGAGCACGGCGCATTCGCCGGCGCGGATCGAGAAGGAGACGCCTGCCACCACCGGCAGCGTGACGCCGTCGCGCAGATGCATGGTGAAGCTTTTGGCGACATCGGAAACGACGAGAGGAGTGGGCATATCAGAGTCCTTCGTTTTTCCGCATGATCTGACCCGAAAACCGGCTTCCACTTTTCGGGATCACGCGGTCACACCTGCAGGATGGAAGAAACGAGAAGCTGGGTATACGGCGCGCGCGGGTCGTCGAGCACGCGGTCGGTGAGGCCGCTTTCGACCACGCGGCCGTCCTTCATCACCATCATGCGCTGCGACAGAAGCCGCGCCACGGCAAGGTCATGGGTGACGACGATGGCCGCCAGGCCGAGGTCGGTGACCAGTCCGCGCAACAGGTCGAGCAGGCGCGCCTGCACCGAGACGTCGAGGCCGCCGGTCGGCTCGTCCATGAAGACGAGCCGCGGCCCGGTGACCAGATTGCGGGCAATCTGCAGGCGCTGGCGCATGCCGCCGGAAAAGGCGCGCGGCTCATCGTCGATGCGGTCCTCGTCGATCTCGACGCGCGACAGCCAGTCGACGGCGGTGGCGCGGATCTTGCCGTAGTGGCGGTCGCCGACCGCCATCAGCCGCTCGCCGACATTGGCGCCGGCCGACACGGTCATGCGCAACCCATCGGCCGGGTTCTGGTGGACAAAGCCCCAATCGGTGCGCATCAGGAAGCGGCGCTCGGCCTCGCTCATGCGGTAGAGCTCGCGCCACTGGCCGTCGCGCATGCGGTAGCTTGCGGTGCCGGAGGAGGGCAGCAGCCTGGTCGACAGGCAATTGAGCAGGGTCGTCTTGCCGGAGCCGGACTCGCCGACCACCGCCAGAACCTCGCCCGGCCAAAGGTCGAAGGTGACGTTCTCGCAGCCGACGCGCGAGCCGTAGAATTTGGATAGCGCGGAAACGCGCAGCAGCGGTTCGTCGGTCATTCGGCCGGCTCCTTTGTTTCAAGGGCGAGATGGGTTTCCGGCGCAAGGTGGCCTTGATGGCCATCGGCGCGGCGCTTCTCGCAGTGGTCGGTGTCCGAGCAGACGAACATGTGGCCGCCATGGTCGTCGAGGATGACTTCGTCGAGATAGACATTCTCGGCGCCGCAGAGCGCGCAGGGCTGGTCGAAGGTCTGCACCTCGAAGGGATGGTCCTCGAAGTCCAGGCTGACGACGTCGGTGAAGGGCGGCACCGCATAAATGCGCTTTTCGCGGCCGGCGCCAAACAACTGCAGGGCCGGCGAGCGGTGCATCTTCGGATTGTCGAATTTGGGCGTCGGCGAAGGGTCCATCACATAGCGGCCCTCCACCTTGACCGGGTACGCATAGGTGGTGGCGATGCGGCCGTGCTTGGCGATGTCCTCGTAGAGCTTCACATGCATGAGGCCGTATTCCTCCAGCGCATGCATTTTTCGCGTTTCGGTCTCGCGCGGCTCGAGGAAGCGCAGCGGCTCGGGGATCGGCACCTGGAAGACCAGCACCTGGCCCGCGTTGAGCGGATGCTCGGGGATACGGTGGCGGGTCTGGATGATGGTCGCCGTCGCGGTTTCGGTGGTCACGGCGACCTTGGCGACCTTCTTGAAGAAGGCGCGGATCGAGACCGCATTGGTGGTGTCGTCGGCGCCCTGGTCGATGACCTTCAACACGTCGTCCGGGCCGATGATCGAGGCGGTGACCTGCACGCCGCCGGTGCCCCAGCCATAAGGCATCGGCATCTCGCGCGAGGCGAAGGGCACCTGGTAACCTGGAATGGCGATGCCCTTCAAAATGGCGCGGCGGATCATCCGCTTGGTCTGCTCGTCGAGATAGGCGAAGTTGTAGGTGGCGATGTCGGTCATGGCGATCACGTCCGCTTCGTGCTATGGATTTGACGCTCAAGACGCGGAAGCAGATCCACATGGACTCTACCGGTTGGATGCATCTTGGCGTGCTGTTGCTGGTCTTCGCCGGCGTTGCGGCTTTTGCGCTTCGGAAGATGTTTCTCCCCGCGCCAAAGGAGCCCCCGCACGGCGAGACCGTTGCCGGTGCCAGTGGCTACGGCTCGGGCGGCGGCTCGTTCGATGGCGGCGGCATTCCGGTAGCGGGCACTGAACTCATTCCGCCGCCTCCCGCTTTTCCTCGGCGGCCTTGTCCTCGTTTTCCCGCGCCTCGTATTCGGCGCGCATGCGGCGAACCAGGCCGAGCTCGGCCTGGAAGTCGACATAATGCGGCAGCTTCAGGTGCTCGACGAAGCCTGTGGCCTGGACATTGTCGGAATGTGAGATGACGAATTCCTCGTCCTGCGCGGCGGCGACGACGTCCTCGCCAAGCTCGCTCGCGCGCAGCGCCCGGTCGCACAGCGCCATGGCCATCGCCTTGCGCTCGCTCTGGCCGAAGACCAGGCCGTAGCCGCGGGTGAACTGCGGCGGCGCCTTAGCCGAGCCCTTGAATTGGTTGACCATCTGGCATTCGGTGACGCGGATGGAGCCGAGCGGCACGGCGAAGGGCAGTTCCGGCACGTCGAGTTCAAGCTCGACCTCGCCGATGCGCACCTCGCCCACGAAGGGATGGTTGCGGGCGTAGCCGCGCTGCGTCGAATAGCCGAGCGCCAGGAGAAAACCCTCGTCGCCGCGTGACAGCGCCTGCAAGCGGATGTCGCGCGCCATCGGGAATTGCAGCGGCTCGCGCGTGATATCGCCAGGCACGTGGTCAAGCGGCATGTCGCCATCGGCCTCGATCAGGCCTTCATGGGCGAGGATCGCCGAAACGCGCGGCATGGCCTCTGGCCCGACCGGACGCTGCGCCGGCGTCTCGACCTCGGCGCCGGCGGCAAGCTCGGGATCGAGCAGGCGGTGGGTGTAGTCGAAAGTCGGACCAAGCACCTGGCCGCCGGGCAGGTCCTTGTAGGTTGCCGACACGCGCCGCTCGAGCTGCATCGTGCCGGTATCGACGGGGTTGGTGTAGCCGAAGCGTGGCAGCGTGGTGCGATAGGCGCGCACCAGGAAGATCGCCTCGATCATATCGCCGCGCGCCTGGACGACGGCGAGAGCCGCCAGCTCGCGATCATAGAGCGAGCCTTCGCTCATCACCCGGTCGACGCCGAGCGCCAGCTGCTCGACGATCTGGTCGAGGCGCAGCGCCGGCACCGAGCGGTCACCGCGGCGGCGGTCGGCCAGCAGCCGATGGGCGTTGGCAATTGCGGCCTCGCCGCCTTTCACCGCGACATACATGTCATGCCTCCATCGACTTGATGCGGGTGGTGCGCGGCAGGCAGGCGAGGCTGCCGGGCGCCGCCAGGATGATGTCGACGCCGCGCGGGAAACGCTGGTTGTTCTGCTTCCACTGCTCGACGAAATGGCGCGGCATGCCCGGAGGCGCGATCATCGACGTCTTTTCGATCCCAGGACCGTCGAGCAGCAGCGACGGGCCCGAAGCGAGATCATCGACCAGGAGGATCAGCGTCGTCGAGCGATCGGGATATTCTTGCGTGCCCTGCGCAAAACCGTCGAGCGCCGCCATCTCTTTCGGATTGGCGATCAGGGCGAAATGCGCGTCGGCGGGCGTGTTGGCCAAAGGCGCGCCGGTGTGAAAGCCGAGCCATGCCTTGACCGAGGCGTCCGCCTGCAGCGGCGGATCGAGCCAGACTGGCGTGTCGTTGTCGCAGAGCGCCAGCGCGACCGCGCCTGCCGTCGCCGACAATGGCGCTGGCGGGCGGGCGAGTTGCGGCAGGTCCTGGACGGTGCCGGGGCGCGCCATCGCGTCCATGATGGCGCGGAAGACGGTCTGCGCGTCGAAAACCGGCTCGGTGAAGCCGCCGTCGATCGATTGCGTGGCGATTTCCATCAGTCCTCTCCGCGCACCATGGTGAAGAAATCCACTTTCGTTGCCGCCGTCTCGACGCGCCGCATCTCGCGCGCCGCATCGAGCGCCGCGCGCAAGGGCGCGACCAGCTTCGTCTCGACCGCCTCGCGATGCGCCGGGTCCTGCCAGAGCGCGTCGGCGATCGCCGCGAGCTTTGCCTTGCCCTTGTCGCGGCCGAGCGCATAGGAGTGGCCGACCTTGCCGGATGGCAGCCGCACCGTGGCGCGGGTGACTGTCGCCTCGCCGACATTGAACGGCGCGCCGCCGCCGCCGATCCGCCCGCGCACCGTCACCAATCCGGTCTCCGGGCCGCGCAAAAGCTCTGCCTCGGACGGCAGGCCCGCTTCGTTCCACAGACGGGAGATCTCATCGGCTGCGGCATGCGCCAGCGTCGCCATCAAGGCCTTCCGCCCGGCCTGCTCGCGCGCTTCCTGTCCTCGCATGGCATCGCTCCTCACATGCATAAATTTGTCTATTGATATAGACAACTATACAAATTATACTCATCTCGTAACGGGAGTCCATGACGGGTGGATGACAACCGGAAAAAATGCTTGGGGGCGATGGTGACCGGACTGGCGGCTAGTATCGAAAGGCGTAACGGCGTGTCGCTGTGGCGGCAGATCGCCGATCGGATCCTGCAGGCGATCGCCAATGGCGATTTCGCGGAGAACGCGGCGCTGCCGCCCGAAGTCGCGCTGGCGGAACGTTACGGCGTCAACCGCCACACAGTGCGCAGCGCCATTGCAGCACTTGTGCAGGAAGGCGTGCTGAAGGCCGAGCAGGGACGCGGCACCTTCGTCTTGTCGCGCAAACGGCTGTCCTATCCGATCGGCGCGCGCACGCGCTTCTCGACCGGACTGCAAGGGCAGACGAGCGAGCGGCATATCGCGCTGTTGTCGTCATCGACGGAGCCGGCCAGCCGGCGCATCGCCGAGGCGCTGGGCCTTGCCAAGGGTGCTGCCGTTATCCGCCTGGAGACGCGCGGCGAGGCCGATGGTCATCCGGTGTCGCGCGCGACGACCTGGTTCGATGCCAAGCGCTTCGCCGGCATCGAGGCCGCCATGGCGGAAACGGGGTCGATCACTGCCTCGCTGAAGCGTTTCGGCATCAACGATTATCTGCGGCACTCGACAGTGCTGTCGGCACGTCATGCCGACGCCGACGACCTTGCAGCACTCGATTTGCAGCCCGGCGCCATCGTGCTGGTCACTGTCGCGGTGAACGTCACGCTTGATGGCCAGCCGATCCAGTTCGCGGAATCGCGCTTTCCGGCGGAGCGGGTGGAGTTGAGGCTGTCGGCGTCGTAGGAGATGCTGGCATTGTCTCAGACCCGTGATTGATCTGCCTCACGCTGATGTCAGCCCAGCTCGGCCGCTTAATTGTCAGAGTCTTCGCGTTTGAGGAGCGCCTTCCCCCACTCCGTCGCCGCTTCGCGGCGCCACCTCTCCCCCCTCCGGAGGGAGAGGAAGGGAGCCAGCCGGCATAAGCTCGCACCTTTCCTCTTCCCCCGTCGATCGGGGGAGAGGTGTCGAGCGAAGCTCGGCGGAGCGGGGGTCGACCTACGCGGCGGCGTCAATTCGGGTCAGGTTCACCGGCTGCCGTTTATGACCCGACCTCGATGACCGCCTTGATCAGTCCCGACTTCTCATGCGCCCATCTGGCGAGGTCGCGCGGCGTTCCGGCGAGCGTGGTGCGATGGGTGACGAGCTTGTTCAGCGGCGCCGCGCCGTTGCGGATCGAGGCCGCAACATGGTCGAAATCGGCCTTCAGCGCATTGCGGCTGCCGACCAGCGTCATCTCGCGCTTGTGGAATTCGGGATCGGAGAAGGCGATGTCGTCCTTGACGACGCTGACCAGCACCAGCGTGCCGCCATGCGCGACATGGGCGAAGGCGGACTGCACCGACGGCGTGTTGCCCGTCGCGTCGAATACGAGGTCGAAACCCTCGCCGGAGGTTGCTTGCCGGACCAGTTCGGCAGCCGTCGCCTCCGAGCCGTCCAGCGGGGTAAAGCCGAGTTCCTTTTCGGCGAAGCCGAGGCGCTCGGCGCTCATGTCGAGCAAGCTGACATCCAGCCCGGCGATGCGCGCGAAGATCGCCGTGCCGAGACCGATCGGCCCAGCGCCGATGACCAGCGTGCGCGCGCCGGGAGGCCCGAGCGAACGGCGCACCGCATGCGCGCCGATGGCCAGGAATTCCACCGCCGCGGCGTCGGCCAGCGACAGGCCGTTTGCCGGGTAGAGGTTCTCAACCGGCACCAGGATCTCGTCGCACATGGCGCCGTCGCGGTGGACGCCGAGCACTTCGATCTTCACGCAGCAATTCGGTTTGCCGTGCCGGCAGGCGATGCATTTGCCGCATGAAAGATAGGGGTTGATGACGACCGGCTCGCCGACGGCGAGATCTACGCCTTCGCCCTTCTCGACGATGGTGCCGGAGACCTCATGACCCATGATGCGCGGATAGGCCAGAAACGGGTGCTTGCCTTCGAAGATGTGGTAGTCGGTGCCGCAGATGCCGACATGGCTGACGGCAACCCGCGCCCAACCGGGCGGGGGCGCGCCAGGGTCGGCGCGGTCTTCGAGGACAAGCTCGCCGGGTGAGCGGCAGACGACGGCTTTCATTTCGCAAATCCAATATTCAAAAAAGAACGCCGGCCTCGTACGAACGAGGCCGGCGGAAGTCAGGGAGGATTCATTTGCCGCGACGGCGCAGGCCGTCGAAGTAGACGATGACGATGATCAGCACGCCGGTGATGATGCGCTGCCAGAACGAGTTGACGTTGAGCAGATTGGCGCCGTTGTTGATAGTGGCGAGGATGAAGGCGCCAAGCAGCGGTCCGTGCACCGAGCCGACCGCCCCGAACAGCGACGTGCCGCCGATGACGGAAGAGGCGATCGCCTGCAGTTCCCAGCCTTCGGCCTGGGTCGGATTGCCGATGCCGATGCGGGCGGCAAGCAGCACGCCGACGAAGGCCGCGCACAGGCCGGACAGCGTGTAGGCCATGTAGATGGTGCGCTGGACGTTGACGCCGGATAGGCGCGAGGCCTCGGCATTGGAGCCGACGGAGAAGAGGTAGCGGCCCCAGCGGCTGTGGTGCAGGAAGATGTAGGCGGGCACGCCGACAAGGATCACCATCCAGAACAGATTGGGAATGCCGATAAAGGAATTTCTGGAGAAGGCGGTGAAGCTGTCGCTGTTGATGTTGATCGAATTGCCGTTGGTCATCAGCAGGCCGATGCCGCGCAGCGAGGTCAGCGTCGCCAGCGTGATGATGAAGGGCGGCAGGCCCATCCTGACGATGCCGAAGCCATGAAACATGCCGATGGCGACACCGACCAGCAAGGTGGCCAGAATGGCCAGCCAGATCGGGACGCCGGCGTTGATCAGCATGGCGACGACCACTGTGCCGAAGCCGACCACGGCGCCAACGGAAAGGTCGATGCCGCCGGTGATGATGACGAAGGTCTGGCCGACCGCCATGATGGCGATCATGGAACCCTGGCGCAGCAGATTGGCGATGTTGTTGCCCGAAGCGAAGCTCGGCGTCGCCACCGACAGGACGATCCAGAGCAGCACCAGCAGCGCCAGCAGCGTCAGGCCGAACAGGACATTGTAGTTGCGCTTCGGCTTTTCGGCGGAGATCGCCTCGGTGCTCATGTCTGTCCTCCCAATTTCTCTTGTTTCTCGGCGAGCGCCTGGGTGAGAATGTCCTCGTGATCGGCGGTGCGGAAGCCATGCGTGGCGACCAGCTTGCCGCGCCGGAACACATGCAGCGTGTCGGCCAGCTCGTAGACCTCAGGCAGGTAGGACGAGATCAGGATGATGCCCGCGCCCTTGGACAGCAGCTCGCCGAACAGGCGGTAGATCTCGGCCTTGGTGCCGACATCGACACCGACGGTCGGCTCGTCGAAGATGAACAGCTTGGCGCCGTGCGCCAGCCATTTGCCGATGACGATCTTCTGCTGATTGCCGCCCGACAGGCTGGAGGCCAGCGCGCCGCGCGTCGGCGTCTTGATCCTGAGGCCGGCTATCTGGCGATCAGCCTCGGCCTTCTCCTTGGCGCCGGAAATCAAAAGGTTGCTGGAGATGCGTTTGTAGATCGGCAGATTGAGGTTCATGCCGACCGGCAAATTGAGGCAGAGGCCCTGATCGCGGCGGCTTTCCGGCGCCAGCGCCATGCCGAGCCGGATCGCGTCGTGCTCGGAATTGACCTGGACCTCCTTGCCCTCCCACAGGATCTGGCCGGCCGACTTCCTGTGGCGGCCGTACAGCGTGGTGACGAACTCGCTGCGGCCAGCGCCGATCAGGCCGTAGAGGCCGACGATCTCGCCGGCGCGTACGGTCATCGAGATATTCTCGAAGCCCTTGCCGGACAGGTTCCGTGCTTCGACGATGGTCGCGCCCGGCGTGAAATGCTCCTTGTGGTAAACCTGCTCAATCGAGCGATTGATCATCATCTTGACCAGTTCGGCGTCGTTGGTCTCGGCGATGTTGCGGGTGCCGACCAGCGTGCCGTCGCGCAGCACCGAGACGCGGTCGGCGAGCTCGAATACTTCCTCCATGCGATGGCTGATGTAGATGATGGTGACGCCTTCGCCCTTCAGCCGTCGGATCAGCGTGAACAACTGGTCGGCTTCCTTGCGGGTGAGGTAGGCGGTGGGTTCGTCGAAGATCAGGAATTTGGTGCCGCGCACGGTGGCGCGGGCGGCGGCGATCAATTGCTGCTGACCAATGGTGAGGTCGCCAAGCACGACATGCGCCGGCAGGTCGAAGCCGAGATCGTCGATGATCTTCTGCGCTTCCCTGACCATGGCGCGCTGCTGGAGGATGCCGAAGCGCGAATCCTCTTCGCCAAGGAACATGTTGGCGGCGACCGTCAGGTGACGGCAAAGCACGACCTCCTGGTGAACGGCGTTGATGCCGAGCGCCATCGCCTCATGAGGGGTCGCCAGGGCTGCCGGTTTGCCTTCCCAGATGACATCGCCCGCGGTGCGCGGCATGACGCCGGTGAGAAGCTTTATGAGGGTCGACTTGCCGGCGCCGTTCTCACCGACGATGGCGTGGATCTCGCCCGCCTTGAACGCGAGATGCACGGGCTTCAGCGCATGCGTGCCGGGATAGCGCTTCTCCAAGCCGTGGAGCTCGAGGATCGTCCGGCCCGGCGCCAGCGTGGGGGCGGGGTGCAGGTCCTGCGCCTTCGACGTCATGACAATCCTCCCAGATTGATCCTAACCGTTGGATACACAGCGATGCGTCTGCGCGCATCTTGAGGACTGAGCCTAAAGCAAGCCGGCGAATTGCCAAGCCGCTGTGACGGCTGTTTCCGGGGCGCCGAGGCCCCGGAAACGACTGCAAGCGACGTTGCTCAGTTGAGCTTCGGGTTGAGCAGCGCGTCGATCTTGGGATCCTTCATGTTGGCCTTGGTCACCAGATTGGCGCCGGTGTCGACATTGGCCTCGACCTTCTCGCCCTTGGAAGCGGCCAAAGCGGTCTTGATGCCGTCATAGCCCATCCGGTACGGATCCTGGACGACCAGCGCGGAAATGACGCCGTCATTGAGGAACTTGATCAGCTTCTCGTCGCTGTCGAAGCCGACCAACGCCAGCTTGCCGCCAAGGTTGTTCTCGGCGACAGCCTGACCGACGCCCTGCGCCATTATCAGGTTGGACGCGAAGATGCCCTTGAGGTTCGGATTGGCGGTTATCAGGTCGGTGGCGATGTTGAGGCCGGTGGTGGCCTGGCCGTCGGCGTATTTGTCGGCGACCAGCTTCAGGCCCGGATATTTTGCCTTCAGCTGTTCGGTGAAGCCCTGTTTGCGCTGTTCGAGCGAGCCGGCGCCGGGGGCGTTGGTGATCAGCGCGACGTCGCCTTCGATCTTGCCGCCATTGGCGGCGGCGATGGCGGCGGCGAGGCCGTCCGCGGCGACGCGGCCGCCCTGGACGTTGTCGGTGGTCAGGAAGGAGGTGAAGGCCTTGGAGTCGGCGCCCGAGTCGATGCCGATGACCTTGACCTTGGAGGCCGCTTCATCGATCGGCTTGCCAAGCGCCTTGAATTCGGTCGGGGCGATCACGATTGCCGCCGGATTGCTGGCGACGGCGTTCTCGAGGATCGAGACCTGGCCGTTGACGTCGGTTTCAGCCTGGGCGCCGAGCTCGGGCACGTTGATGCCGAGGTCCTTGCCGGCCTTGCGCGCACCGGCCAGCACGATCTGCCAGTAGAAGGAAGTGGTGTCCTTGACGATGATCGGAATGGTGACGTCGGCAGCCGAAGCGGGCGCGGAATGCATCGCGCCGGCAAGCATCGACGCGGCGGCCAAGGCCACGAAAGCACGGCGGTTGAGAAGGCTGGTCACGAATTTCATTAGGTTCCTCCCTAAAGTCGCCTGGTGAAGGTTGCGGAAGCTCCGTCTGGATAGGCGCGGCCCGAACAGAACTTTATCAATAAAAAACAGATGCCTTTTTTTGATAATGCATCGCCATGGTCGATGCAAGCGGTGTCTGGTGCCGTTTATGTGATGCCTGATGAGCTTTGTCCGGCCCCTCCTGGCAGCACATGGGCGCTTCCGTTCCTCCTTGTCGATATGGAACGATAATTTCACTGTACTGTCAATGTGGAATATTCATTCCATCGTGAGGTCGCGCGATTGTGAAGGCCGACTTCCTTGCTGGCGGCGCTTCCTCCACGACAATGGCCTGCGACTAAAGCGTCGCGCCGAGATGCCAGGGCACGAACTCGTTGTCGCCGTAGCCGAACGCCTCGCTCTTGGTCTTGCGGCCGGACGCCGTCTCGATGATCATCTCGAAGATCTCGCGGCCCATGCCGGCGATTGTCTTCTCGCCCGAGGCGATGACGCCGCAATTGACGTCCATGTCCTCTTCCATCTGGTGATACATGGTCGAATTGGTGGCGATCTTGATCGACGGCGTCGGGCGGCAGCCGAAGCAGGAGCCGCGGCCGGTGGTGAAGACGATGACATTGGCGCCGCCCGCGACCTGGCCGGTGGCCGAGACCGGGTCGTAGCCGGGCGTGTCCATGAACACCAGGCCGCTGCCCGAAACCTTCTCGGCATAGCCGAAGACGCCGTTGAGCGGTGTCTGGCCGCCCTTGGCGACGGCGCCCAGAGATTTCTCGAGGATCGTGGTCAAGCCGCCGCGCTTGTTGCCGGGGGAGGGGTTGTTGTCGATCGAGGCGCCGTGCTTGGCGGTATGGTCCTCCCACCATTTCACATAGCCATCGAGCTTGGCGGCGATCTCGGGCGATGCGGCGCGATAGGCAAGCAGATGCTCGGCACCGTAGATTTCGGTCGTCTCCGACAGGATGCCGATGCCGCCGCAACCGGCCAGGATATCGACGGCGGCGCCCAGCGCTGGATTTGCCGTGATGCCGGACATGCCGTCCGAGCCGCCGCATTGCAGGCCGACGACGATCTCCGAGACCGGGATCGGCTCGCGCTGCAAGTGGCCGATCTCATCGGCGATCTCGGCCAGCACGCCCATCGCCCTCTCGACCGATTTACGCGAGCCACCGGCTTCCTGGATGTTGAAATGGCGTTTTCCGGCGGCCACGCCCTTCTGGCCGTAAAGCGTGAGCTGGTTGACCTCGCAGCCCAGCCCCACCATCAGGATGCCGCCGAAATTCGGATGGCGCGCGTAGCCGGCTAAAGTGCGGTGCAGGACCATCATGCCGTCGCCGGTGGCGCTCATGCCGCAGCCCTGGCCATGGACGATCGGCACGAAGCCGTCGATGCCGGGATATTTCGGCAGAAGCGTGCGATTTGCCTCGTCGGCGATGGCGTGGCAGACGGTCGACGAGCAATTGACGCTGGCGATGATGCCGATGAAGTTGCGCGTGCCGGCTCGCCCGTCGGCGCGGCGGTAGCCCATGAAGGTGCGCTTGCGGTCGGCCTCGGTGGCGTGTTCGGCCTCGCTCGGCGGCACCACCGGCAAGCGGCCGCTCTCGAAGACCAGATTGTGCGAGTGGACATGCTCGCCTGCCGCGATGGCTTGCGTGGCGCGGCCGATCGCCTGCGCGTATTTCACCACCGCTTCGCCCGCGGCGATCGACTTGATCGCCACCTTGTGGCCGGGCTCGATCACGGCGGTCGCGGCGCCGCCGCCCGGCAATGGCGTTCCGATTTCGATGCGTCCGTTGGCGACGGCGACATTATCGGAGGGCGAGAGAAGGATGGTGTTTGCAATGGTCACGTGCGGCTGTCCTGGGTGATCCTGGGAATGCGGGCGGATTGACTTGCGCCCGTTTAAAGGTAATGTCTTTTATCGGGAAAAAACAATTCTGCGTCAATTGTTTTCTCACCCTGGGTGGCGCGCGTCTTTTGGACGCCCGCGCCACCCGTTTGGCAAGCCGGCGAAAAACGTTCCGCTTTTCGGAGGCTTGCGCTAGAGCCGGATGGTTTCAGGTCCGTTTGATCTGAAATCTGAATCCGGCTCTAAATCAAAGAGATAGAGCATGATGTCGCCCGAAAACCGCTTCACACTTTTCGGCATCATGCTCTAGAGCAGTTCCAGGAAAAGTGCGCAGCGGTTTTCCGTCCGGAATTGCGCAGAAACAAGGATTTAGAGCAGTTCGGCGATTCCGGGAAACGCTGAACTGCTCTAGGAACACCGATCATATCGCGCTTCCGGCAGGCCGCGGCAAGCGTTGGGGGATACGGGGCATGTCGAAGAGCAACAATGTCTACAAGGACGCCTTCAACCGCTGCCTCAGGCTACTCGACGAGACCAAGAGCCTGCCGTCGGAGCCTGAGCTCGGCACGCTGCTCGGCGTCAGCCGCACAACGGTGCGCAGCATTCTTGCGCGCATGGAAGAAACCGGGCTGATCGCCTGGAACAAACGCAACAAGACGGTGCTCAGGGCGCCGCGGCCGGAGGATTTCTTCCCCGAGGAAGAGACCGATTCGCTCGCCGAGATCATCGAGCGCTCCTTCATGCGGCGCCTGCTTGCGGAAGGCGCGGAAGCCGGCATGCAGATCAACGAGCTGGAGCTGGCGCGCGAGATCGGCGTCGGCACCACCAGCGTGCGCGAATTCCTGATCCGCTTCTCGCGCTTCGGGCTGATCGAGAAGCGGCGCAACAGCCATTGGGTGCTGAAGGGTTTCACGCGCGCCTTCGCGCTGGAGCTGACCGAGATCCGCGAGATGTTCGAGCTGCGTTCGGCGGCGGCTTTCGCCGCGCTGCCAGAGGATAGCGCGGTCTGGGCCGATCTCGATCGGCTGGAGATCGAGCATCGCCAGCTCGCCAGCGAGATCGCCACGCGCTTCAACGAATTTTCCGAGCTCGACGAGCGCTTCCACCGGCTGATCCACCGCGCCTCGCACAACCGCTTCATCGTCGACTTCTACGATGTCATCGCGATGATCTTCCACTACCACTATCAGTGGAACAAGGCCGAGGAGCGCCAGCGCAACGAGGTCGCGGTCCAGGAGCATCTTGCCTATATCACGGCGCTGAAATCGCGCGATCCCGGCAAGGTGGATGCCGCCTGCCGCAAGCACCTGAAGTCGGCGCGCCAGACGCTGCTGAGCTCGATTCCCGAAGGACGCCAGGCGCAGCCCGTCTAGGGTCTGTCGATATTCAGGTGATGCCGGCCTGACCTGCAATCTCAACGGACCCTAATGCATGTCGCCCAGAAGCGCGCAGCGGTTCTGGGATAACGACAATGCATAAAACAAGCGCGTCGCGCCGCGTTGCCGCAGCGCGGTTTTGCCGATTTTCCAGCCGCATCCTCCGTGTTATTTCCTTATTGGTCGCAATCCCGGACGGAAAACCGTTTCACACTTTTCCTGGAATTGCTCTAGTGTCGATCAAGTTTCCGGGAGAGGCTTTCCGTTGCATATCCGGCTGAAACGATGGAGCATGCCGGCCGCGTTCGTCGCGGCGCTGCTCCTGTTGCTTCAGTCCTCTCTCGGCGCTTTCGCGTTCGGCGCGCCTTCGCAGCTCGACGTCTTCGGCAACGTCATCTGCACGCATGAAGGCGCGGTAAAGCTCCCCGGCGGCGATCCGCACCAGCAGCGTATGCCGGCCTGCTGCTCGCTCGGCTGCAGCATGGTTTCGCCGGCGCATCTGCCGCCGCCGGAAACCGCCACGCTGGCCGGGACCCGGCTTTTCGAGGCGGTCGCCTTCCAGCTTCCGGCCTTCCGGCACCAGGACTTCGCCCGCGATCGCTCGCCGGCCAATCCACGCGCGCCGCCGGCAATGGTCTGATCCGCGGAAACTTTTCGCGGGCCTATTCATCCAATGATCAGACTGTTCGCGGCCGCAAAGCGGCGCGATCCTCACATTCATGGAGCAACCATGTCCAATCTTCTTCCCAGGGCTCGGACCTATGCCCTTCGCGGTGCGCCGCCGTTCCACCTCCAGCAGCGTGTTGGCCCTGCCGTGCTCAGCCTGCTTCTTCTCTTGGCCTGCATTCCCGCCGCCCTCGCGCATGAATTCAAGGTCGGCGACCTCGAGATCGAGCACCCCTGGTCGCGGGCGACGCCGCCCGGCGCCAAGGTAGCCGGCGGCTACTTCACCGTGATCAACAAGGGCAGCGCGCCGGACCGGCTGCTGTCGATTTCCTCCGACATCTCCGACAAGGCCGAACTGCATGAGATGGGCGTCAAGGACGGCGTCATGACCATGCGGCCGGTCGAGGGCGGGCTGGCGATCCCGGCCGGCGGCAAGGTCGCGTTGAAGCCGGGCGCCTACCACCTGATGTTCACCGGGCTGAAGCGGCAGCCGAAGCAGGGCGAGAAATTCCCGGCGACGCTGACCTTCGAGAAGGCCGGCAGCGTCAAGGTCGAGTTTGCCGTCGAAGGCATGGGCGAGACGGGCAGTGGCGATATGGACATGGATCACGCCGATTAATCCGCCAATTCGAAATCAGAGGGACAATTCATGAAGACATATCTTTTTGCCGGCGCGCTGTTCGCGCTCGGGACCAATGCCGCGCTCGCCCACATCACGCTCGAAACGCAGGAAGCGGCTGTCGGCTCCACCTACAAGGCGGTCTTGCGGGTGCCGCATGGCTGCGAGGGCAAGGCGACGACCGCCGTGCGCGTGCAGATCCCCGAAGGCGTCATTGCGGTGAAGCCGATGCCCAAGCCCGGCTGGACGCTGCAGACCAAGAAGGGCAAGTACGAGAAATCCTACCAGCTCTATGGCGAGACGCTGACCACCGGCGTCAAGGAAGTGGACTGGAGCGGCGGCAATTTGCCAGACGAGTTCTATGACGAGTTCGTTTTCCGCGCCGCGCTGGCGGCCGATCTACCGGCCGGCCAGATGCTCTATTTCCCGGTGGTGCAGGAATGCGGCGACGCCACCGACCGCTGGATCGAGATCCCCACGGCGGGCCAGGATGAGGACGCCTTGGAAACTCCGGCGCCCGGCATCAAACTGCTGCCGAAGAAATGATCTCTGTTGGCGCGCTCCATCGGACGCGCCGCCATTTCCTGTCATGATCGCATGAACGCAGCACAGCCTTCGTCGACGAACCGGACCGCGGGCCGACATATCGGCCTGCTTGCCTGGCTGTTCGTTTCGCTCGTGGCTATATCGGTGTTGGCGCTGCCCAGTCGTGCCTTCGCGCATGCGGCGCTGGTCGCGACCGATCCGCCCGACGGCGCCGTGCTGACGCAAAGCCGCGCGCAATTTTCGCTGAGCTTCAGCGAGCCCGTCTCGCCACTGGTTCTGACGCTTGTGCGGCCGGACGGCTCGCAGCTTGCGCTGACATCCTTCCATCTCAACGACCAGACGGTCGAGATCGACAATCCCGAAACGCTCAAACCCGGCACGCATGTGCTGAGTTGGCGGGTGGTGTCGGTCGACGGTCATCCTGTCGGTGGCTCGGCGCTGTTTTCCATCGGCGCGCCAAGCGCCGCGCCGGTGGCGGGCGAAGCCGTCGACTGGACGCTGCGCGCGGCGATCTGGGCGGCCAGGCTGTTAGTCTATGCCGGCCTCTTCCTCGGCGTCGGCGGCGCGTTCGCGCTCGCCTGGCTGGCCGAGGACCGGCGCCGCGGCCAACGCTTTGTCGCCTCGGCACTGCTTTTCGGCCTGGCCGGCGCGCCGTTGTCGCTCGGCCTGCAGGGATTGGATGGGCTTGGCGCCCCGCTCGCCCGGTTTGCGACACCAGCCGTCTGGAAGACCGCGCTGGGGACGAGCTTCGTCTGGACGGTGCTGATCGGCTTGATCGCGCTTGGTCTCGCGCTGCTTTCGCTTTCCGGACCTTCGGCTCTTCGCAAGCTGTCGGCAGGCGCGGCGCTGCTCTGCGTCGGCGGCGCCCTTTCCGCGAGCGGCCACGCAAGTGCGGCCGAACCGCAATGGCTGACGCGGCCGCTGGTGTTCCTGCATGGCGCGGCTATCGCGTTCTGGGCCGGTTCGCTGACGCCGCTCGGCCTGGCATTGCGGCGGCAGCCGGCGGAAGCGAAAGCCTTTCTGCGCCGCTTCTCCCGCGCGATCCTGCCGGTCGTCATCCTGCTTGCCGCAAGCGGCATCGTGCTGGCGATCATCCAGGTGCAGCAGCCGGCAGCATTGATCGACACGTCCTATGGCCGGCTGCTGCTCTTGAAGCTGGCTCTGCTGCTCTTCCTGTTCACGCTTGCAGCGGTCAATCGCTGGACGCTGACGGCGCCCGCCGAGGCCGGCGACACCGAGGTGCAGCGGCGGCTGGCGCGCTCCATCCGCATCGAGGTGGTCATCGTGCTTGCCATCTTCGGCGTCGCCGCCGGCTGGCGCTTCACCCCGCCACCGCGCGCGCTGGCGATCGCCGCCGCGCAGCCGGTGTCGATCCACATCCACACGGTGAAGGCGATGGCCGATCTCAGCATCACGCCCGGCCATGCCGGCGAGGCCGCCGCTTCGGTGATGATCATGACCGGCGATTTCGGACCGCTCGATGCCAAGGCGGTGACGCTGGTGCTGTCGAAGCCGGATTCCGGTATCGAGCCGATCAAGCGGCCAGCGACCAAGCCGGGCGACGGAACATGGCGCGTCGACAATCTCGTCATCCCGCTGCCCGGCCGCTGGAATGCGCGGCTCGACATCCTGGTCTCGGACTTCGAGGTGGTGAAGATCGAGGCTCCCATAGAGATCAGGGCGCAATAGCCAACCCAAAGACACAATTCGGCGAGACGGTTGACGCCGCCGCCAAGGCCCGTCATTCATCTGGCAAAGGCGTTCTCCAGGACGCAGCCTTCAACAAGCATCCGAACGCAGGGAAGAAACGATGGAAAAAGCCGAAATCGGCCTGATCGGCCTTGGCACGATGGGCTCCAACCTGGCGCTCAACATCGCCGAGCACGGGCACCGCATCGCCGTCTTCAACCGCACGCCGTCGCGCACCGACGCCTTTATCGAGAGCGCCGGTTCGCTGAAGGACATGGTCGTTCCCTGCTACAGCCTGGAGGAGCTCGCCGCGGCGATCCGGCCGCCGCGGCCGATCATCATCATGGTGCTGGCCGGCAAGCCGGTCGACGAGCAGATCGCGGCGCTGCGCGGCGTGCTGTCGGCCAACGACATCGTGATCGATGCCGGCAACGCCAATTTCCGCGACACGATGCGCCGCTTCTCGGAATTGTCCGGCTCGGGCCTGACCTTCATCGGCATGGGCGTTTCGGGCGGCGAGGAGGGCGCGCGCCACGGGCCGTCGATCATGGTCGGCGGCACCGAGGAGTCCTGGAAGCGCGTCGAGAAGGTGCTGACCGCGATCTCGGCCAAGTTCAAGGATGAGCCTTGCGCCGCCTGGCTCGGCACCGACGGCGCCGGCCATTTCGTGAAAACCATCCACAACGGCATCGAGTATGCCGACATGCAGATGATCGCCGAGATCTACGGCATCCTGCGCGACGGGCTCGACATGGCACCAAAGGAGATCGGCAAGGTCTTCGACGGCTGGAACAAGGGTCGACTCAACTCCTACCTGATCGAGATCACAGCCAAGGTGCTGGCCGCCGACGACCCCAAGACCGGCAAGCCGGTGGTCGATATCATCCTCGATCGCGCCGGACAGAAGGGCACCGGCAAATGGTCGGTCATCGAAGCGCAGCAGCTCGGCATTCCGGCGACGGCGATCGAGGCGGCGGTCGCGGCGCGCGTTCTGTCGTCGATCAAGGACGAGCGGCAGGCAGCCGAGAAGGCCTATGGCGATATCGGTGTCGAGAAGATTGCCGGCGACAGGGCGGCGTTGCTCAAGGATCTCGAACTGGCATTGTTCGCCGGCAAGATCGCGGCTTACGCGCAAGGCTTCGCCGTGATGAGCGGCGCCTCGAAGGAATTCAACTGGAACCTGCCGATGCCGACCATCGCCAAGATCTGGCGCGCCGGCTGCATCATCCGCTCGCAGATGCTGGACACGATGGCCGAGGCGTTCGGTTCAGGCAGCGCTTCCACCAACCTGCTGATGGCGCCGGCCTTCATCGCCTTGATGAAGGAGGCGCATCTGTCGCTCAGGCGCATCGTGGCGCGTGCCTCCGAGGCCGGGTCGCCGGTGCCGGCACTGTCGTCGGCGCTTGCCTATTTCGACAGCTACCGGCAGGGACGCGGCACGTCGAACCTGATCCAGGCGCAGCGCGATTTCTTCGGCGCGCACGGCTTCGAGCGTATCGGCGAGCAGGGGGCGTTTCATGGCCCGTGGGGCAGCGGCGCGGGGCATTAACCCCGATAGGGCAGAACCTCGCTCGGGGTACTGAGTGACTGCAACGAGCCGGGGTCGGCACCGCCGATCCAGCCGAGCACCGCGCGGGCGAGCTCGGAGCCGGCCAGCCGGAAGTTTTCGTTGACGACCAGCAGTTCGTGCCGGAACAGATGCAGCAGCTCCGACGACTGTTTCGACACCACGTCGACGTCGCGGCCGAGTTTCAGCCCGGCGTCCTCGATGCCGGCCACGATGGCGAGCGTCGCTGCGGCGGCGCTGCTGACGAAGCCGTCCGGCCGGTCCTTGCGCCGCATCAATTGCGCTGTGCGCATCCTGATCTGTTCGATCGACTGGTCGATGGAGACGGTGTTGAACGGCACCTCGCTAACGCCCGCCTCGCTCAGCGCATCGGCAAAGCCGTTCACGGTATGGCCGTAATAGGTGAGGCCGACCGGCGGCGTCACAAGGGCAAGCCGGTTGCGGCCCCGGCTGGCGAGATAGCGCACGGCTTCGCCGGCAAAGGCGTAATTGTCGAAGTCGTGATAGGGATGCACCAGCCCCATGTCGGTGCGGCCATGCGTGGCGAAGGGAATGCCGCGCTCCAGCATGTAGCGCGCCCGCGGATCGTTGGGCTGGGTGCGCGAGATGATGACGCCGTCGGCAGAGCCCGTCTCGACCAGATAGCGCACCGGATCCAGCGGATCCTGCGAGCGCGAATAGGGTGTGACGATCAGGTGGTAGGGCGTGTCGGCGATCACCTCGGTGACGCCGTAGATGATGTCGGAGACGAAGCTCATCAGCTCGTGCTCGGTGTTCAGCACAAGCGAGATGACGTTGGTCTTGCCTGTTCTCAGCCTGACGCCGGCGCGGTTCGGGCGGTAGCCGATCTGCTTGGCGACGAGTTGGACGCGACGCCTGGTCTCGGCACCGATCTCGGGTGCATCCTTCAGCGCGCGCGAGACCGTCGTGACGCCGAGCCCGGTCATGAAGGCAAGCGTCTTCAGCGTCGGCCGTTCCTTGCCCGACGCGGCGTCGTCGCCCGTCTTCGTTATCCGTCTATCCATTCGTCCCGCCCGTCAGGCGCATAGCAGCCGCAGGGCCGACCGGCAATCGTGCGGCGGTGACATTTGCGCGACCTTCAGCTTGTGGCTTGGTTCAATATACTGAAACGTTACAGATTGCCAATCTTCGTGATCGACCGGCAAGGTCGCGCCCCTTTGCATAGCGGGTGCGGCGATGAACCGAAAGTCGCTGGAATCACAAAGAAATATCGATCCAGGCCTACTTTTGCCACCAATCGACCGTTCTAGCGCCGGCATCGACGCCTCGGAAGAAAGATTTTGTTCGTGCCTCGAATAAATCCTGGTTGGCTTCAAGGCGAGGGGTTGCCTATGCGGATCATTTGCCGTATCGAAAATCTGTAACGTTTCAGATTCTGGGAGGAAGCCGAAATGCGATACAAATTCCTGACTGCCGCCTTTGCCGCGACGGTTGCGCTCAACTTCGCCGGTCCGGCGGCCGCGACCGACCTGGAAGTCACCCATTGGTGGACTTCCGGCGGCGAGGCGGCGGCGGTGGCCGAGCTTGCCAAGGCATTCGACGCGACAGGCAATCACTGGGTCGACGGCGCCATTGCAGGCTCCGGCGGCACGGCCCGGCCGATCATGATCAGCCGCATCACCGGCGGCGACCCGATGGGCGCCACCCAGTTCAACCACGGCCGGCAGGCGGAAGAGCTGGTGCAGGCCGGGCTGATGCGCGACCTCACCGATATCGCCACCAAGGACAAGTGGACGGAAATCGTGCGGCCGAAGAGCCTGCTCGATAGCTGCACCATCGACGGCAAGATCTATTGCGTGCCGGTCAACATCCATTCCTGGCAGTGGCTGTGGCTGTCCAACGAGGCCTTCCAGAAGGCGGGCCTGCCGGTGCCGAAGGACTGGAATGAATTCGTGGCGGATGCGCCGGCGCTGGAAAAGGCCGGCATCATTCCGCTCGCGGTCGGCGGACAGGCCTGGCAAGCCTCGGGCGCCTTCGACGTGCTGATGGCCGCGACCGGGGGCACCGACACGTTCCTCAAGGTCTACAAGGACAAGGACGCCACCTTCGCGGCCGGCCCGGAGATCGCCAAGGTGTTCAAGGCGGCGGACGATGCCCGCAAGATGGCCAAGAACACCAACGTGCAGGACTGGAACCAGGCGACCAATCTGGTCATCACCGGCAAGGCCGCCGGCCAGATCATGGGCGACTGGGCGCAGGGCGAGTTCCAGGTCGCCGGCAAGACCGCCGGCAAGGACTATACCTGCCTGCCTGGCCTCGGCCTGAACGAAGTCATCGCCACCGGCGGCGACGCCTTCTACTTCCCGCTGCTCAAGGACGAGGCGAAGGCGAAGGCGCAGGTGGTGCTTGCCGAGACCTTGCTCGATCCGAAGACCCAGGTCGCCTTCAACCTCAAGAAGGGTTCGCTGCCGGTGCGCGGCGATGTCGATCTCAATACGGCGAACGACTGCATGAAGAAGGGCCTCGCCATCCTCGCCAAGGGCGCCGTCATGCCGTGGACGGACCAGCTGCTTTCGCAGGACACCCAGAAGCAGAAGGAAGACCTGTTCTCCGAATTCTTCGCCAAGCCCGACATGACAATCGAAGAGGCACAGAAGCGCTTCGCCGAGATCATCGGCTCGGCGGACTGACAACCGGCGCCCCCGCCGGCTTCCGACCCCAGCCTATCGGGGTCGGGAGCTTGATGTCCTCATTGCCCGGCCGGCCGAGATGAGCAGCAGCGAACGCCCGAGTAAGCTTTTCCGCAACCTGAACGCCAAGGTCGCATCGATCCCGATGGTGCTCACCGCGATGGTGGTGTTCGTCGGCGGCACGGCGTGGACGGTGCTCTACTCCTTCACCAATTCGAAGCTGTTGCCGCGGCTCAATTTCGTCGGGCTCGACCAGTATCACCGGCTGTGGTCGACATCGCGCTGGCTGGTGTCGATCGAGAACCTTTTGATCTACGGCGTGATCTCGCTGGTGTTCTCGCTGGTCATCGGCTTCCTGCTTGCAGCCCTTCTCGACCAGAAGATCCGCTTCGAGGACACGTTCCGCACCATCTTCCTCTATCCCTTCGCGCTATCCTTCATCGTCACCGGGCTGGTCTGGCAGTGGCTGCTCAATCCGGATTTCGGCGTCCAACGCGTCGTGCGCGACCTCGGCTGGACGAGTTTCAGCTTCGATCCGCTCTACAATTCCAGCATCGTCATCTACGGCATTTCGATCGCGGCGCTCTGGCAAGGCACGGGCTTGATCATGTGCCTGATGCTCGCCGGACTGCGCGGCATCGACGAGGACATCTGGAAGGCGGCGAGGGTGGACGGCATTCCGGCCTGGAAGACCTATCTCTTCATCGTCATCCCGATGATGCGGCCGGTCTTCATCACCACGCTGGTGATCATCGCCGCCGGCATCGTCAAGGTCTATGACCTGGTCGTGGCGCAGACCAGCGGCGGCCCCGGCATCGCCTCCGAAGTGCCGGCGAAATATGTCTACGACTACATGTTCTTCGCCCAGAATCTCGGCCAGGGTTTCGCCGCCTCGACCATGATGCTGTTGTCGGTGGTGATCGTCATCGTGCCATGGGCCTATCTCGAATTCGGAGGCAAGAAGCGTGGCTGACGTCGCCTCCCTGTCCACCGGTGCCGAAGCGCTCGGGCGCAATGCCATCGGCCCGAGCGGGCCCAAGCCGCGGCGCGTGCTGTCGCGCCGCAATATCTTCCTTTACGGCACGCTGATCGTGGTGGCGCTCTATTACCTTTTGCCGCTCTACGTGATGATCGTCACGTCGCTGAAGGGCATGCCGGAAATCCGCCTCGGCAACATCTTCTCGCCGCCGGTGGAGATCACCTTCGAACCCTGGGTGAAAGCCTGGGCGACAGCGTGCACCGGGCTCAACTGCGACGGGCTCTCGCGCGGTTTCTGGAATTCGGTGCGCATCACCGTGCCGTCGGTGATCCTGTCGATCGCGATCGCCTCGGTGAACGGCTATGCCTTGGCCAACTGGCGCTTCAAGGGTGCCGACACCTTCTTCATCATCCTGATCGTCGGCGCCTTCATCCCCTACCAGGTGATGATCTATCCGATCGTCATCATCCTGCGCGAGATCGGCATCTACGGCACGCTGACCGGCCTGGTGATCGTGCATTCGATCTTCGGCATGCCGATCCTGACGCTGCTTTTCCGCAACTATTTCACCTCGATGCCGGAGGAGCTGTTCCGCGCCGCGCGCGTCGACGGCGCCGGTTTCTGGGGCATCTATCTGCGCATCATGCTGCCGATGTCGCTGCCGATCTTCGTCGTCGCCATCATCCTACAGGTGACCGGCATCTGGAACGACTTCCTGTTCGGCGTCGTCTACACGCGCCCCGACACCTATCCGATGACGGTGCAGCTCAACAACATCGTCAACTCGGTGCAGGGCGTGAAGGAATACAACGTCAACATGGCCGCGACCATCCTGACCGGCCTCGTTCCGCTCGTCGTCTACTTCATTTCCGGCAAGCTCTTCGTGCGCGGCATCGCCGCCGGCGCGGTGAAAGGATGATGATGGCCGCTGAAATCGCCAATCCCAGCGTTTCGATCCAGGACCTGTCGCTCAATTTCGGCGCCGTCTCGGTGCTGCAGACGCTCAACTTGGATGTCGCCGACGGCGAGTTCATCGTGCTGCTCGGGCCGTCCGGCTGCGGCAAGTCGACCTTGCTCAACTGCATCGCCGGGCTGCTCGACATTTCCGACGGGCGCATCTTCATCAAGGGCAAGAACGTCACCTGGGAGGAGCCGAAGGACCGCGGCATCGGCATGGTGTTCCAGTCCTATGCGCTCTACCCGCAGATGACGGTGGAGAGGAACCTTTCCTTCGGCCTGCGCGTCGCCGGCGTGGCGAAGGACGAAATCGCCAAGCGCATCGCGCGCGCCGCCGAGATCCTGCAGATCGAGCCGCTGCTGCAGCGCAAGCCTTCGGCGCTGTCCGGCGGCCAGCGCCAGCGCGTGGCGATAGGGCGCGCGCTGGTGCGCGACGTCGACGTCTTCCTGTTCGACGAGCCGCTCTCCAATCTCGATGCCAAGCTGCGTTCGGAGTTGCGCGTCGAGATCAAGCTTTTGCACCGCCGCTTGCAGAACACGATGATCTACGTCACCCACGACCAGATCGAGGCGATGACGCTGGCCGACCGGATCGCGGTGATGAAGGGCGGCGTGATCCAGCAGCTCGACGCGCCGCAGACGATCTACAACCGCCCCGTCAACCGCTTCGTTGCCGGCTTCCTCGGCTCGCCGGCGATGAATTTCATCGAAGGCAGGCTGGAGAAGGACGGCGGCGACTGGCACTTTGCCGTCGAGGATCTGCGCATTCCGCTTGCGACCTATTCCTTCGAGAAGGAGCCGGCGCCGGGCCCTGCTGTGTTCGGCATCCGGCCAGAGCATGTCGCCTTCAACAGCGGCACGGGGTGGCCCTTCACCGCGACAGCCAATGTCGAGGTCGTCGAGCCGATGGGCTCCGACACGCTGGTGTGGCTGAAACTCGGCCGGCAGAACTTCACCGTGCGCGTCACCTCCGAACGCACGCCGAAGAACGGGGATGCGGTCGGCATCGGCTTCGATCCGCTGCGCGCCTCGCTCTTCGACGCTCAAACCGGCAACCGAATTTAACTCCCCAGGATCAACAGAACGGACAGGACAGATGAACTGGTCATTCCAACTCTACAGCGCCCGCAATTTCCAGCCATGGAACGGCGTGGTGAAAATGCTCGGCGAGCTCGGCTACAGCCAAGTCGAGGGCTTCGGCGGCGTCTATGACGACCCGAAAGCGTTCCGCGCCGAGCTCGACAGGAACGGGCTTGCGATGCCGACCGGGCATTTCTCGATCGACGCGCTGGAAAGCGATTTCGACGGCGTGCGCAAAACCGCCGACGCGCTCGGCATCACGCTCCTGATCTGCCCCTATCTGATGCCCGATCAGCGCCCGTCCGATGCCGTCGGCTGGCGCGGCTTCGGCGAGCGTCTCGCCAAGGTCGGCGAGATGGCAAAGAAGGCCGGCTACGGCTTTGCCTGGCACAACCATGATTTCGAGCTCAAGCCGCTTGCCGACGGCTCGCTGCCTCAGGACCATATCCTGTCCGCCGCGCCCGACATCGGCTGGGAGATGGACGTCGCCTGGGTGATCCGCGGCGGCGCCGATCCGCTGCCCTGGATTGAAAAGCACGGCAAGCGCATCGTCGCCGTGCACGTCAAGGACATGGCAAAGCCGGGCGAGGGGCTGGACGAGGACGGCTGGTCCGACGTCGGCCACGGCACGATCGACTGGGCGGGCCTGTTCAAGACATTGCGCGCCAAGAGCGCGGCGCAGTATTTCATCATGGAGCAGGACAACCCCAACGACATCGAGCGCTATGCCCGCCGCTCGATCGCGGCAGCCAAGAGCTGGCAGGAGTGATCGAAATGGCAGAGAAACTTGGCGTCGGCGTCATCGGCTGCGGCAACATCTCTAAGGCGTATTTCTCGCTGTCGCCGCTGTTTCGCGGCATCAAGATGCGCGCCTGCGCGGATATCAACATGGATGCGGCGAAAGCGCGGGCAAAGGAGTTCAAGCTGCGTGCCGAGACGGTCAACGACCTGCTCAAGGACGACGAGATCGACATCATCGTCAACCTCACGGTTCCGGCGGTGCACTACGAAGTCACCAAAGCGGTGCTCGACGCTGGCAAGCATGTCTATTCGGAAAAGCCGTTCGTGCTGTCGGTCGGGGAAGGGCTCGATCTCAAGAAACGGGCCGAGAAGAGGGGCCTGCGCATCGGTTCGGCGCCAGACACGTTCCTCGGCGGCGCGCACCAACTGGTCCGCGATCTGATCGACAGCGGCAAGCTCGGCGCGATCACCAGCGGCACCTGCCATGTGATGGGCCACGGCATGGAGCATTGGCACCCCAACCCGGACTTCTTCTTCCAGCCGGGCGCCGGTCCGGTGCTGGATATCGGGCCGTATTATGTCACCAACCTGATCCAGCTGATCGGGCCGGTGAAACAGGTGGCGGCCTTCGCGACGACGCCGGCCAAGGAGCGTACGATTTCGTCGAAGCCGCGTGCGGGCGAAAAGATCCCGGTAAACACGCCGACCACCATCCATGCGCTGCTTGAATTCGCCAATGGCGCGGTGATCACGCTCAACACCAGCTGGGACGTCTGGAGCCATGGCCACGCGCCGATGGAGCTCTACGGTGAATTGGGCACCGTCTTCGTGCCGGACCCGAATTTCTTCGGCGGCGAGGTGCGCTTCACCGACTCGGCCAAACCGGTGAAGAAACTGCCGAAATGGAACCATCCGTTCGGCGTGCCGAACGAGATGCATGGCCATGGCATGATGGCGAACTACCGCACCGCCGGCCTGGCCGACATGGCGGTCGCGATTGCCGAGGGACGGCCGCATCGCTGCTCGATGGAGCTGGCGCTGCACGCGGTCGATGTCATGACCGGCATCCTGCGTTCCGGCGAAAGCGGCAAGTACGTCGCCATGCAGACGACCTGCGAGCGGCCCGCCGCGCTCGGCGTCAAGGACGCCAAGGCGCTGCTGGCGAAGAAAAAGTAGGTGGCGACCCTCTCCCCGTCCCGGCGGGGAGAGGGTAATGGTGGGGGACAAGCATCGATTCAATCCGCCATGACGGCGCCCGCGGCGCCGCTTCGACCCCCGAGGATTTCCCATGCCCTATGTCGCCGCCGAAAACCGCTACCAGAAGATGATCTATAATCGCTGCGGGCGGTCCGGCCTGAAGCTGCCGGCGATCTCGCTCGGGCTGTGGCACAATTTCGGCAACGACACGCCGCACAAGACCAAGCAGGCGCTCGTGCGCAAGGCATTCGACCTCGGCATCACGCATTTCGACCTCGCCAACAATTACGGCCCGCCGCCCGGCTCGGCGGAAACCGCGTTCGGCGAAATCCTGCGCACCGATTTCGCTGCTTACCGCGACGAGATGATCATCTCGACCAAGGCCGGCTACGAGATGTGGGCCGGTCCCTACGGCGAATGGGGCAGCCGCAAATATGTGCTGGCCAGCCTCGACCAGAGCCTCAAGCGCATGGGGCTCGACTATGTCGACATCTTCTATTCGCACCGTTTCGATCCCGAGACGCCGCTCGAGGAAACGATGGGCGCGCTCGACCACGCAGTGCGCTCGGGCAAGGCGCTCTATGCCGGCATCTCTTCCTACAATTCGCAGCGCACGCGCGAGGCGGCCGACATATTGCGGCAGCTCGGCACGCCATGCCTGATCCACCAGCCGAGCTATTCGATGCTCAACCGCTGGGTCGAGGAGGACGGGCTGCTCGACACGCTGGAGGGGCTCGGCATCGGCTCGATCGTGTTCTCGCCGCTGGCGCAGGGCATGCTGACCGACAAATATCTCGGCGGCATTCCCGACGGCAGCCGCGCATCCCAAGGCAAATCGCTCAAGCCCGCCTTCATCAACGACCAGTCGATCGCCAACATCCAGGCGCTCAACGCCATTGCCGGCCGCCGCGGCCAGACGCTGGCGCAGATGGCGCTGGCCTGGGTGCTGCGCAAAGGCCGCGTGACCACGGCGCTGATCGGCGCCAGCCGGCCGGAACAGGTCGAGGATTGCGTCGGCGCGCTCAAGGCGCTCGACTTCAGCGACGCGGAGCTTGCCGAGATCGACACTTACGCGCGCGAGTCCGACATCAACCTTTGGGCGGCTTCGGCCGAACGCAAGGGACCGCCGCGCAAGTAGCGGTTAGCCGGCGAACCATCGCCATCGCGTCGTGTCGGAGGGGGCGCGCTTCGGAAACAGTGGCAAAATCACTCGTTCGTCGCTATCTCAGAGGAAATTGAAGTCGTTCGCATGCGAGATCTGCTGCGAGCGTCGATTGGGCGAACAAGATGACGGCAAGAGATGCGCTAACCAAGAACCAGCTCTGCGTGCTCGAGAAGCTCGAGGCGTCCAGCGGGCCGCTCAGCGCCTATACGCTGCTCGACCAGCTGCGCGAGCGCGGTTTCCGGGCGCCGCTGCAGGTCTATCGGGCGCTCGACACGCTGGTGAAGTCCGGCTTCGTGCATCGGCTCGAAAGTCTCAACTCCTTCGTCGCCTGCGCCGAGCCGCACGACCACAGCCATTCGATGACGGCCTTCGCCATCTGCGACAATTGCGGCCAGGTGACCGAAATGTCCGACCACGATGTCGATCACCGGCTTGACGAATGGGTGCGCTCGACGGGATTTGCGGCGAAAAAAGCGGTGATCGAGTTTCGCGGGGTGTGTGCCAAATGCAGGGCTGAAGCGGCGTAAGAACGCCGATATTCAGGTGAGGTCGGCCTGCAAATGGCGGCTCCCTGCGCTTCCGGTGCTCACGTACTTTAAGTACGCTCCGCTCCGGTTCTCGGGACCCACCATTTTCGACTCGACCTGACCTGAATCTCGACGCTCTTACAGCGTGGGGTAGCGCCTAATGCGCCTCGTCCCAGTTGTTCGCCGCTCGCGCGTCGACGTGCAGCGGCACCGACATCGACACCGCCGGCATCGGCGCGTTCTCCATCACGCGGCGCACCACCGGGATGGTCGCCTCGACCTCCGAGTCCACGGTCTCGAAGATCAGTTCGTCATGCACCTGCAACAGCATGCGGGCGGAGAGTTTCGCCTTGTCCAGCGCCTCCTCCATATGCACCATGGCGCGGCGGATGATGTCGGCCGCGGTGCCCTGGAGCCTGGCGTTGATCGAGGCGCGCTCGTTGAAGGCGCGCACCGACGGGTTGGACGACCTTATCTCTGGATAATGGATGCGGCGGCCGAAGATGGTTTCGACGAAACCGTTTTCCCGCGCATAGGCCTTGGTTTCCTCGATATAGTCGCGGATGCCTGGGAAGCGCTCGAAATAGCGCTTGATATAGGCGCTCGCCTCGTCGCGCGGGATCGACAGCTGGTTGGCGAGGCCGAAGGCCGAAATGCCGTAGATGATGCCGAAATTGATCGCCTTGGCGCGCCGGCGCACCTCCGAAGGCATGCCTTCGACCGGCACGTTGAACATTTCCGATGCGGTGATGGCATGGATGTCGGCGCCGTCGGCGAAAGCCTGCTTGAGCTGCGGGATCTCCGCGACATGGGCAAGCACGCGCAGCTCGATCTGGCTGTAGTCGGCCGAAACCAGCTTGTGGCCCTTTTCGGCGATGAAGGCGGTCCTGATCTTGCGGCCCTCGGCGGTGCGCACCGGGATGTTCTGCAGATTGGGATCGGACGACGACAGACGCCCCGTCGTCGTCGCGGCGAGCGCATAGGAGGTATGGACGCGGTTGGTGCCGGGGTTGATGAAGCCCGGCAGCGCGTCGGTATAGGTCGATTTCAGCTTGGTGAGCTGGCGCCAGTCGACGATCTTGCGCGGCAGCTCGTGGCCTTCGGTGGCAAGGTCTTCCAGAAGCTGCGCCGAGGTCGACCACTGGCCGGTCTTGGTCTTGGAACCGCCCGGCAGGCCCATCTTGCCGAACAGGATATCGCCGAGCTGCTTGGGCGAGCCGATGTTGATGCGTTCGCCGACGATTCCGTAGATTTCCTCCTCGACGCGGGCGGCGCCCTGCGCCAATTCGCCCGACAGTCGCGACAGGATTTGGCGGTCGACCGAGATGCCGCGCTGTTCCATCCGGGCAAGCACCGGCACCAGCGGCCGCTCCAGTCGCTCGTAGACGGAAACGAGGCCCTTGGCGGCCAACCTCGGCTTCAGCACCAGCCAGAGTTGCAACGCAATGTCGGCCTGCTCGGCGGCGTATCTCGTCGCGCGCTCGATATCGACCTGGTCGAATCCGATGGCGCTCTTGCCCGAGCCGGCGAGTTCCTTTTTCGAGGCCGGCGCGTGACCGAGCCACTTCTCCGACAGCGAGACGAGGTCATGACCGCCGGAGGTGCCTGCGTCAAGCACGTAGGAGATCAACATCGTGTCGTCGAACGGCCCGACCTCGATGCCGTGCCGGCCCATCACGACGATGTCGTATTTCGTGTCCTGGACGATCTTGAGAACCGACCGGTCCTCGAGCAACGGCTTGAGCAGCGCCAGCGCCTCGCGGACCGGGATCTGGTTCTCCAGCATGCCGCCGCCGAGCAGGTCGCCATTGCCGCTCTTGTGGGCGAGCGGCACATAGACAGCCCGGCCCGGCGCGATCGCAATGGAAATGCCGATAAGGTCGGCCTGCATCGGATCGGACGAGTTGGTCTCGGCGTCGAGCGCAAGGACGCCGGCGTCGCGGGCTTCGGCTATCCAGGCCTTGAGCGCCGCCGCATCGCGGATGGCGGTATAGGCCGAGGGGTCGATCTTGCGGGCCGCCGCCTGTTCGAGCCGCAGCGCCGAGAGCAGCGAAGGGGTGTCGCCCTGCGGCGGCGCGTCCTCGCCCCTTGTGGCAGGTTTCGCGGCACCCTTCGATTCAGGTGCCGGCTGTCTCGATGGCGCGCCGGCGCCGACATCGGGGCCATGCGCGGTATCGGCGCGCTCGACGGTGACGGCGGAAGCCTGGACATCGCCGATCTCGGTGGCGGTCGCCTCGGCGACGCGCCGCGTCAGCGTGGTGAATTCCATCGTCTTCAGGAAGCCGATCAGCTTCGGCCCGTCCGGCTCATGCAGGACCAAATCGTCCAGTCCCTCCTTCAGGGGCACGTCGTTCCTCAGCGTCACCAGCTCGCGCGAGATGCGCGCCTTGTCGGTATTGGCGATGATGGTTTCGCGGCGCTTGTCCTGCTTGATCTCGGAAGCGCGCGCCAGCAGCCCGTCGAGGTCGCCGAACTGTTCCAGCAGCTGCGCCGCGGTCTTCGGGCCGATGCCGGGCACGCCCGGCACGTTGTCGACCGAATCGCCGGTCAGCGCCTGCAGGTCGATCATCTTCTCCGGCGGCACGCCCCATTTCTCGATCACCTCGGGAATGCCGATCTGGCGGTCTTTCATCGGGTCGTACATGCCGACCGTCGGACCGACCAGTTGCATCAGGTCCTTGTCGGAGGAGATGATGGTGGTGTCGGCGCCGACCTCGCAGGCCAGCCGGCAATAGGTCGCGATGATGTCGTCGGCCTCGAACCCCTCCATCTCGATGCAGGGCAGGTTGAAGGCCACGGTCGCCTGGCGGATCAGCCCGAATTGTGGGATCAGGTCCTCCGGCGGCGCCGAGCGGTTCGCCTTGTATTCGGGATAGAGATCGCTGCGGAAGGTTTTCGAGGAATAGTCGAAGATGACGGCGAAATGCGTCGGCACGATGCCTACACTGGTGTTGCGGGCATCCTGCATCAGCTTCCACACCATGTTGCAGAAGCCGAGCACGGCGCTGGTCGGCAGGCCATCGGATTTGCGGTTCAGCGGCGGCAGCGCGTGATAGGCGCGGAAAATGTAGCCGGAGCCGTCGACGAGGAAGAGGTGATCGCCTTTTTTCATGCCGGCAGGGATAGCGCGGCCAGCCTTCGCGGTCCATGCCAAAGGCTGTGCAACCTGCCAGTTCGGGCAACACCCCTGACAGATACTGTCCTGGCGGGAATCCACTGCTCACGGGCATGTTACAAAAGTGTAATTTTCGTGCCCTTGAATCGCCACGTTCACAGACCCAAATACATCTCATCGGCAGTTTTCGCCGAAGTCCGGAGTAAGGCCCGTCCCCCGCCTATCCCGGGCAACTTGCGGCAGCCTATCCCCCCTCTCCGGGCTGCCGCATCGTTTCGAGTAAAGACCGCCGTGGTTCCCCCTCCACCACGGCGGTTCTTTTTTGCCTCCAGGCAAGCCTTTCCCGCTTGGTCCAACGATCGCGGCTTTTCGTTTTCCGCATCGCCCTTTAGGGTCTGCCGCAAAAATCGAAAGGCCCCCCAAAATGTCCAAACTCTCCCCCGTCCTCGACCGTCTCGACCAGAACCTCGACCAGAGCCTGGAGCGGCTGTTCGGCCTGCTCGGCATCAAGTCGATCTCCACCGATCCCGCCTTTGCCGCCGACTGCCGCAAGGGGGCCGAATGGCTGGTGGCCGAACTCAAGCTGATCGGCTTCGACGCAAGCGTGCGCGACACGCCCGGACATCCGATGGTGGTGGCGCATCACGAGGGGCCGGCAGGCGCGCCGCATGTGCTGTTCTACGGCCACTACGACGTCCAGCCGGTCGATCCGATCGAATTGTGGGAAACCGATCCGTTCGCGCCGTCGATCAAGGAGATCGAGCCTGGACGCAAAGTGATCACCGGACGCGGCTCGGCCGATGACAAGGGGCAGCTGATGACCTTCGTCGAGGCCTGCCGCGCCTGGAAGCAGGTGCACGGCAATCTGCCTTGCCGCGTCACCATCCTGTTCGAGGGCGAGGAAGAATCCGGCTCGCCGTCGCTGAAGCCGTTCCTGGAAGCCAACGCCGCCGAGTTGAAGGCGGATTTCGCGCTGGTCTGCGACTCCAGCATGTGGAACCGCGAGACGCCGTCGATCTGCGTGTCGCTGCGCGGCATGGTCGGCGAGGAGATCACCGTCAAGGCGGCCAACCGCGACCTGCATTCAGGCCTCTATGGCGGGCCGGCCGCCAATCCGATCCGCATCCTGGCCAAGGTGCTGGCCGACGTCCACGACAAGGACGGCCACGTCACCATTCCGGGCTTCTATGACGGCGTCGAGGAGACGCCTTCGCAGGTGCTGAAATCCTGGGAAGGGCTCGGCGAAACGGCAGAGACCTTCCTTGGACCGGTCGGACTTTCCATTCCGGCCGGCGAAAAAGGGCGCTCGGTGCTCGAGCTCACCTGGGCGCGGCCGACCGCGGAATTCAACGGCATCATCGGCGGCTATACCGGCAAGGGCTTCAAGACGGTGATCGCGGCGGAAGCGTCGGCGAAAGTATCGTTCCGGCTCGTTCACAAGCAGGATCCGAAGAAGATCCGCGCCGCCTTCCAGGCCTTCGTGCGCGAGCGCATCCCCGGCGACTGCTCGGTAGAATTCCACCCGCATGGCGGCTCGCCGGCGATCCAGCTTTCCTATGACTCGCCGTTCCTGACCAAGGCCAAGGATGCGCTTTCGGACGAGTGGGAGAGGCAGGCCGTGACCACCGGCGGCGGCGGCTCGATCCCGGTGGTGGGCGATTTCCAGACCTATCTCGGCATGGAATCGCTGCTGGTCGGCTTCGGCCTCGACGACGACCGCATCCATTCGCCGAACGAGAAATACGATCTGACCTCCTTCCACAAGGGGCAGCGGTCCTGGGCGCGAATCCTCGATGCGCTGACGCGTTGAAATTCAACTTTCTATTGATTTTTCTCCGGATCGCGGCGAGGACGAATGACCAGCGCAACGCGCCGCCTGCTGGCGCATCCCAGGCGATGCGCGGTATTGCGGCCGCGATCCGGAGAAGAGAATGACCGATATCCGTTTCCACAAAAACGATCTGCCTGACCTGTCGCGCTACAATGTCGGGGCGGTGGCCATCGACACGGAAACTCTGGGGCTCAACCCGCATCGCGACCGGCTCTGCGTGGTGCAGATTTCGCCCGGCGACGGCAGCGCCGACGTCATCCAGATCGCTCCAGGCCAGAAAGAGGCGCCGAACCTCGCCAGCCTGTTGAGAAACAACACAATCACCAAGCTGTTTCACTACGGCCGGTTCGACATCGCCGTGCTCTACCACACCTTCGGTGTGATGGCCGAGCCGGTGTTCTGCACCAAGATCGCCTCGCGGCTCACCCGCACCTATACCGATCGTCACGGGCTGAAGGATCTCTGCAACGAACTGCTCGGCATCGGCCTTTCCAAGGCGCAGCAATCCTCCGACTGGGCGGCCGAAACGCTCTCGCCCGAACAGCTCGAGTATGCCGCCTCGGACGTGCTCTACCTGCACAGGCTGCATGAGGTGCTGGGCGCGCGCCTGGCGCGCGAAAACCGCACCAAGGAGGCGGACGCCTGCTTCCGTTTCCTGCCGACCCGCGCCAAGCTCGACCTTATGGGCTGGGCGGAGGAAGACATCTTCGCGCATAGCTGACGGAACCCGGCGCGTCGAAAGGACGTTGGGGCCGGTTCGTGGAGGGAGTGAGATGGCAGAGCGCAAACCGATAGAAAGCGCGCCGAAGGACGGCTCGAAAGTCACCATCCTGTGGAAGGACGGCGACGGCGTCGTCAATGAATCCATCGGCCAGTATCGCGACGGCGGCTGGTGGGTCTACACCGACAGCGACACGCAAAAGAAGGTCGATCCGACGAGCTGGCGCCCAGCATCAAATGATGACGACTAGTAGGCTGCGTGCAGGCTTCAAAGCGGGCCTCGACCGAAACAAGGGGACGCAATGAGGCAGAACACGCTCTATCTTATCATCGGGGCGCTGGTCGCGGCGGTCATCGCGCTCGGCATCTATGTCTATCGCGAGCAGACCAGGCCGAAAGGCGTCGAGCTCAAGATCGACGACAAGGGCATTTCGATCCAGCAGAATTGACCATGGTGGCCAGCCGGGAGACCGGCGCCGTGAGGGGCTAGACCGGCTTTGCGAGACGACATTGCGCCGGGGGGATTTCGGCCGGAGATACAGGGGCTGCGCGGGCTCGCCGTAGCCTTTGTGGTGATTTTCCACATCTGGCCGGCAGCGCTTCCCGGCGGCTATGTCGGGGTCGACATCTTCTTCGTCATCTCCGGCTTCCTGATCACCGGCCTGCTTACGCGCATGGCTCTGAGTGATAGCGGCATCTCGCTTGTCGGCTTCTACACGCGCCGGGTCAGGCGGTTGCTGCCGGCGGCGATCGTCGCGCTCTTCGTCACGCTCGCGGGAACGCTGCTGTTCGTGTCGGACGCCTGGTGGGAAGAAACCGCCAGGCAGGTTATTGCAAGCGCGCTCTACGTGCAGAACTGGCGGCTTGCCGAGCAGGCCGTAGACTATCTCGGCGCCGAGGACGCCCCGAGCCCGGTGCAGCATTTCTGGTCGCTGTCGATCGAGGAGCAGTTCTACATCGTCTGGCCTGTGCTGATGATCGCTGCGCTGTGGTGGGCCAGGCGTCGCGGGCACTCGCCCGTGCAAACACTTACCTTCGTGCTCGGCGCGGTCCTGGCGGGCTCGCTCGCGGCTTCCGTCGCGCTCACCCGATCCGATCCGGCATGGGCTTATTTCGTTACCCACACCCGGGTCTGGGAACTGGCCCTTGGCGGGCTCCTGGCGCTGACCCTGGACCGGTTCCAGCCGAAAGCGCGTGCCCGGGCGGGGATGGCTGCCGCCGGCATGCTGGCGATGCTTGCGTCGGCGATGCTGTTTACAAGGGCGACCGATTTTCCGGGCTTCAAGGCGCTGCTGCCGACGCTCGGCGCGGCTCTGATCATCGCGGCCGGCAGCGTACGCATGGGCCGCTTCCGCGGCCTGGACATCGCGGGGCTGCGCTATATCGGCGATCGCTCCTATTCGATCTATCTGTGGCATTGGCCGCTGATCATTTTCTATGCGGCGCAGTGCGGCGCGATCGACCTTCTCGATGGCGTTGGGCTGATCATCGCCACCCTGGTCGTTTCCGGTCTCTCCTACCGCTTCATCGAACAGCCCTATCGCCATTCGCGCTCGTCCCTGGCATGGCGGCCGCTGATCGACGGCACGGTGGCGGTGGGGTTGTGCGTGGCGGTGGCGGGCGGACTCGTCCATGCGATCGACCGGCAGCCCATCGATACCAGCCTGATCGGAACGCCGAATTATCCGGGGCCTGCGGCCTTGCTCGCGAACGCTGTCGTCCCCGAGGGCGTCAAGCCGCTGCCTCCCTTGAGCAAGATCGGCAGCGACGTGCCCGTCATTTACAGGTTGAAATGTCATCAGGAGCAGAAGGGCATTGATGCGACCGGTTGCCCGCTCGGCGACCCGGCTGGGACGAGGACCATTGTCGTGATGGGCGATTCCCACGCGGCGCAATGGGTGCCGGCAATCGACAAAATCGCCAAAGACAGAAAATGGAAGCTCGTCAGCTTCACCAAGGCGGCATGCCCGGTAACCCGGGTCGCCATCGTTGACGACGGCAAGCCGTATGAGCAATGCGCGCTGTGGCGGGAGAGGGTTCTCTCCGAGATTGCGAAACTGAAACCCGATTTGGTTTTCACCAGCCAGAGCAACTACACCAGCGTTGCGCAGGACGTGATGATCGAGGGGCTGCGCAGCGTCTGGAGCGAGCTCACCGGGCAGGGCGTGCGCGTCGTCGCGATCCGCAACACACCTTTCAGCCTGTTCGATCCGCGCAATTGCCTGGGAACCAATCCCGGCAAATGCGTCAATCCGCGCAACGAGGTCGAACGGGAAAACATCTACGCGCTTGCCGCCCGGTCCGTACCGGGGGTGAGCGTGGTGGACATGAACGATGCGCTATGCGGCAAGGAGAGCTGCCCGGCGGTGGTCGGCAACATTGTCGTGCTGCGCGACAACCATCACCTCACGGCAACCTACGCGCTGGCGCTGGCGCCTTATCTGGCCAAGGCGGCGGGACTTTGAGCAACCATCCACTCGTAATCATGCGGCGCCCCGCAATGGACCGACTGCGAAAGATAGCGCGAGACCGTTGGATTCAGAAAATCGTAAGGGTTTTCAAAAGGCTGCATAAACCCTGCTTTAACCCGCCTTTAAACCGCCGCATCTAGTCTTCAACCCGAACGCCATCGGCACCGGGGCAGCAAGCAAGAGCGCATGGCGAACCGCAGAGACAGTCGCATCGAACCGAGCTTCGAGGGATCGCCGCGCGCGAAATCCTCCGAAGGCTTTTCGGTCAGCGAGGAGGATCGTGTCGTGCCGGGCAGTCGTAAATCCGCTTCGAAGGGCAGGTCCGCCAAGGCGAAATCGCGCGGCCGTGGCCGCGACCGCAATCGGCGCGGGCTGCTCGGCATCGCCACGCGGCTTGTCTACTGGTGCTTCGTGCTCTGCATATGGGGCGGTATCGCGACGGCCGGCATCGTCGTCTATTACGGCGCCAAGATGCCGGCGGCGACGACGTGGTCGGTCCCGGACCGTGCGCCGAACATCAAGATCGTCTCGGTCGATGGCGCGCTGATCGCCAATCGCGGTGCGTCGGGCGGCGAGGCCGTCGGCCTGCAAGAAATGTCGCCCTATATCCCCGAGGCCGTGGTCGCCATCGAGGACCGGCGCTTCTATTCGCATTTCGGCATCGACCCGATCGGCCTGTCGCGCGCCATGGTCGCCAATCTCATCGGCGGCCATTTCTCGCAAGGCGGCTCGACGCTGACGCAGCAGCTGGCCAAGAACCTGTTCCTGACACCCGACCGCACGCTGGAGCGCAAGGTCCAGGAAGTGCTGCTCGCGCTGTGGCTCGAGCACAAGCACAGCAAGGACCAGATCCTCGAAATGTACCTCAACCGGGTCTATTTCGGCTCGGGCGCCTATGGCGTCGAGGCGGCCTCGCGGCGCTATTTCGGCAAGAGCGCGCGCGACGTGACGCTTTCGGAAGCCGCGTTGCTGGCGGGACTGCTGAAGGCGCCGTCCAAGCTGTCGCCGGCGCGCGACCCAAAGGCGGCCGAGGAGCGGGCGCAGCTCGTGCTCGCGGCCATGCGCGAGACCGGCAAGATCAGCGACAAGGAATACAAGACGGCGCTGAGCGCGCCGGCGACGCGCGCGCCGTCCTACTGGACCGGCTCGGAAAACTATGTCGCCGATACGGTGATGGACGAACTCCCGGACCTCATCGGCGACGTGCGCGGCGACATCGTGATCAACACCACGGTCGACCTCAACCTGCAGAAGCTTGCCGAACAGTCGATCCGCCGGCTGATCGACGAGAGCGGCAAGAAGCTCAACGTCACGCAAGGCGCGCTGGTGTCGATCGACGATTCCGGCGCGGTGCGCGCGATGGTCGGCGGCTATGATTATTCGACCAGCCAGTTCGACCGCGCCTCGGAAGCGCGCCGGCAGCCGGGCTCGGCCTTCAAGCCCTTCGTCTATATGGCGGCGCTGGAGGCCGGCCGCACGCCTGACAGCATCCGAAACGACGCGCCGATCAAGATCGGCAAATGGACGCCGGACAATTACGGCGGCAAATATTACGGCAAGGTGACGCTGGCGACCGCTTTGGCCAAGTCGCTCAACTCGGTGGCGGCCCAGCTCACCATGGAAGTCGGCCCCGACGCCGTGGTGGAAGCCGCGCATCGCATGGGCATCCAGTCGGACCTGCAGGCCAACACCTCGATCGCGCTCGGTACCTCGGAGGTGACGCCGCTGGAACTGACCTCGGCCTATGTGCCTTTCGCCAATGGCGGCTACAAGCCGGACATCCACTTCATCCAACGCATCACCACCGCCAACGGCAAGGTGCTCTACGAGAACAGCGGCGGTAGCGCGCCGCGCGTCATCAAGGCCGATATCGTCGGCATGATGAACTCGATGATGACGGGCACCGTCGAGGTCGGCACCGCCAAGAAGGCGGCGTTCAACTGGCCTTCGGCCGGCAAAACCGGCACCAGCCAGAATTCGCGCGATGCCTGGTTCGTCGGCTACACCGCCAATCTCACCACGGGCGTGTGGTTCGGCAATGACGACGGCAGCCCGATGAAGAAGGTCACCGGCGGCGCCCTGCCGGCGCAGGCCTGGCACGAATTCATGGTGGCCGCGCATGAAGGCGTGCCGGTCAGGCCGCTGCCCGGCACCTGGAAGTCGACGCCGTCCGATACGATCGTGCCGGACGAGATCCCGTCGGCTGACGCCTCGCAGCCGCCAGCGCCGCCCGCGGCCGTCGGCCAGTCCCAGCCGGTCGCTCCGGCGCCAGCGCCGGTACGTCAGGCGCGCCCGGCCCAGACCGTCGATGCGGACGGCTTCGACATGCCAAGCGACAGCGGATCGACCGCCTCGATCAAGCATCCGGTGCCGCCCGGCAATGTCGGCGGACCGACCAAGAAGCGGCAGACTTCGATCCTCGATATCCTGGGCGGCGGTTGAAGCGGCAACTCGCCCTCTCGTAATGGCAAGCGCCTTCGGCTACATGTCCGGCCGGAGATCAAGCCATGGCCGAGACCGACAGCAGAAAAACCATCGTGCTCACCGGCGCCAGCCGCGGCATCGGCCATGCAACCGTGAAGCGCTTTTCGCGCGAGGGCTGGCGCGTCATCACCTGCTCGCGCCAGGCTTTCGCCGAGGATTGCCCGTGGCCGGCCGGCCCCGAGGACCACATCAAGGTCGACCTCGCCGACCAGGAGGATGTCGGCATCGCCGTCTCGGAAATCCGCCACCGGCTGGAGGCGCATGGCGGACAGTTGCACGCGCTGGTTAACAATGCCGGCATCTCGCCGAAGCTAAAAGACGGCAGGCGCATGGATTCGATCGAGACGCCGATGCATGTCTGGCGCGACGTGTTCCAGGTCAATTTCTTCGCGCCGATCATGCTGGCAAGGGGGCTGTTCAAGGAACTCGCCGCCGCCAAAGGCTCGATCGTCAACGTCACCTCGATCGCAGGCACCCGCGTGCATCCTTTCGCCGGCACGGCCTATGCCACATCGAAAGCGGCGCTCGGCTCGCTAACGCGCGAGATGGCGCATGATTTCGGTCCGCACGGCATCCGCGTCAACGCGATCGCGCCGGGCGAGATCGACACCGCGATCCTTTCGCCCGGCACCGACAAGATCGTCGAGACGATCCCGCTGAGAAGGCTTGGCGCCACCTCGGAAGTCGCCGACATCATCTTCTTCCTGTGCTCAGGCCAGGCGTCCTACGTCACCGGCTCGGAAATCCACATCAATGGCGGCCAGCACGTGTGATTGGCTGACTTCAGGCCATGCTGACAACAGCCTTGCCGCTGAAGCTGCGCTGCCGCAGCGCGTCCAGGGCCTTGCCGATGTCCGTCCATGGCACAGTCATGGCCACGCTGGTCTCCAGCCGGCCGGCCGCGACGAGATCGAGCAGCGCGGCGATGTCGGCGCCGATGGCCGAGCCGGACGTATAGTAGGCGAAAGTCTGGAGCCTTGCGCCCTCGTGGCCCGGAACGAACTGCCGGAATCCGATCGGCGTGAGCTCGCCGCTGCTCGAGCCGAACATGACGACAGTCCCGCCGGGCGCGACACGCTCGATCGCGTCGGCGAGGCTTTTGCCGCCGACCGACTCGGTGATCAATGAAAATGGTCCCCCGGCCAGTTCGATCGACTCGACGACCTGCCCGGCGCCCAGATCGCGAAGATCATCGTGGTGCCGGGCCGAAGCGATCGCCGTCACCGAAGCGCCTTGCTCGCGGGCGATCTGGAGCTGGAAGCGGCCGACCGCGCCGCTCGCGCCGGTGATCAGGACCCGCTGGCCGGCGAGGTCGCCGCCATGGCGCAAAGTTCTCAGCGCCGTCGTGCCCGCCACCGGGAGCGTGGCTGCGTCGGCGAAGCTGACCACGTCCGGCAGCACGGCAAGACGGTCGGTCGGAACGGCGACGTGTTCAGCCCAGCCGGCCTGGTCGATCAAAGCCGCGACGCGCGTGCCGGCAGCCGGGCCGGAGCCATCGGCCGCCGCGCACTCGACAATGCCGACGATGTCCTGGCCAGGGATCCAGCCGTCGGGACGGATGCCGAGCAGGCGCAGCTCGCCACGGTTCAACGATGTTGCATGAACAGCCACCAATGCTTCATTCGTATTGCAGCTTGGCTCATCAATTTCGACGAGCTTCAGCCTGTTCGGACTGTCTGAAGAGATAGCGAGAGCAAGCATGGACCACCTTGAATGACGCTCGAGAGCCGCGATCGATTGCGACGGAAACGGCTCGAAACCTATCGACTTTCGCTGTTGTTGAATTTAGAGATAAAGCCAGATGATCGCTAAAAGACGTCAGATATGAGACAGCCGCTCCGCTGGCCTTGGCTGGATTTCGACGTCGACGACGTGGCCGCGCCGGCGATCGCCGTTGGCGTCGATGTCACCGGGACCAAGGCCGAGGTGCCGGCGCATCGGCATCGCAAAGGGCAACTCGTCTTCGCGCTCGGCGGCGGCGTCACCTGCCACGTTCCAAGCGGGCTTTGGATGGTGCCGCCGCATTGCGGGGTGTGGGTGCCGAGCCGCATGGAACACAGCAACATCGCGACGGCGAATGCGCGGATTTTCTTCGTCTATATCGAGCCTGGAGCCGCCGAGTTGCCGGACCGGTGCTGCACGCTATCGATCTCGCCGCTGCTGCGCGAATTGATCATCGAGCTATCGGAGTGCGCGCCGGACGAGCCGAGATGCGATTTCCTGGGAAAGGTCTTGCTTGCCGAGCTGCCGCTTATGCCGGTTCAGCAGTTGCACCTGCCGATCTCGGCCGAGCCCCGGTTGCGACGGATCGCCGAGGCGTTGGCGGACGACCCCGGCGATCGCAGCACCTTGGCCGATTGGGCAGACCGCGTTGCGCTCAGCGAAAGCAGCCTGGCGCGCCTCGTGGTGAAGGAGACCGGCTTGAGTTTCGGGCGCTGGCGCCAGCAGCTGCACCTGATCGTAGCACTCAGGGAACTGTCCGCCGGCGCCAGTGTGCAGCAGGTGTCGGGCGATCTCGGCTACGAATCCGTCACCGCCTTCATCACCATGTTCAAGAAGGCGCTGGGCAAGCCGCCGGCCAAATATCTCAGCGATATCGCGCAAAACGGCGGCTCCGCGTTCGTGGCGTGATGCCAATCAAGCGGGCTGCGGGTTGATCTCCATGGCAGGCCCGGCCCGATCGACGGTCTTGCCGGTCACCACCTCGACGATGCCGCGGGCGATCTCGCGTTCGCCCATGATGACGGTGTCGGCGCCGAGGCCTTTCAGATGCTCGACCTCGGCGTCGGAATGCGCGCGGGCAATGACGTTGATCGCCGGATTGGCCGCGCGGGCCCTGAGCACAACCTGCCCCGCCTCGAAGGCGTTGGGGATGGCGAGGATAAGCCGCCTGGCGCCTTCCGGGTTGGCGGCCGCGAAGACATCCGCATTGGCGGCGTTGCCGGCAACGGTTTCGACGCCGTCGTCCCGCAGCTTCGCCAGCGTCTTGTCGGCATCCTCGATGACCAGGAAGGGCAGGGCGGCTTCCTTCAGAGCCGCGCCCACCAGGCTGCCGACGCGGCCATAGCCAATCAGGATGGAATGGCCGGCAAGCGCCGTTTTCGGTGGCGGGCCGTCTTCCTTACCCGGGGCCGACACCGAAGCGACCTGGCCGGGCTCGGTCGCCGGTCCGATTGGTCGCTGCTCCACGGCCGGCGCGGCATCCTTGCCGGCACGCTTTTCCAGCCAGGGTTTCATCCAGTCGACGATCAGGAACATCAGCGGATTGAGCAGGATCGACAGAATGGCGCCGGCCAGGATCAGGTCGCGGCCCTGCTCTGGCAACAGTTTCAGACCGACGCCAAGCTCGGCCAGGATGAAGGAAAATTCGCCGATCTGGGCAAGGCTCGCCGAAATCATCAGCGCGGTGGCGATCGAGTAGCGGAAGACAATGACGATGACGAAAGCAGCGATCGACTTGCCGATGACGATGATGGCCAAGGTGGCGAGGATGGGCAGGCCGTTGCTGATCAGGCTGAACGGGTCGAACAGCATGCCGACCGAGACGAAGAACAGCACCGAGAAGGCATCGCGCAGCGGCAGCGATTCTTCCGCCGCGCGGTGGCTGAGCTCGGATTCGCTCATGATCATGCCGGCGAAGAAGGCGCCGAGCGCCAGCGAGACGCCGAACAGCTTCGCCGCGCCGAAGGCGACGCCGAGCGCGATGGCCAGCACCGCGAGCCGGAACAATTCCCGGGAGCCGGTATGGGCGACGTAATGCAGGATCCATGGAATGACCCTGCGGCCGACCACCAGCATGACGACCACGAAGGCGGCGACCTTGGCGAGCGTGATGCCGACCACGCCCCATATGCCGTAGCTGGCGGGCAGCGAGAGCAGGCTCGCATGGTCGTCGATCTGGGGCTGGCCGCCAAGCACGCCGGCGAGCGCCGGCAAAAGCACCAGCGCCAGCACCATGGCGAGATCCTCGACGATCAGCCAGCCGACGGCGATGCGGCCGCGCTCGGTCTCGATCAGCCGCCGCTCCTGAAGTGCGCGCAAAAGCACCACGGTCGAGGCGACCGAAAGCGCGAGGCCAAAGACCAGGCCGGCCCCCAGCGACCAGCCGAGCAGCCAGGCAAGCCCAACGCCAAGCAAGGTGGCAAAACCGATCTGCACGATGGCGCCCGGCACGGCGATGGCGCGGACGGACAGAAGATCCTTCAGCGAAAAATGCAGGCCGACGCCGAACATCAAAAGAATGACGCCGATTTCCGCGAGCTCATTGGCAAGGCTGGCATCGGCCACGAAGCCGGGCGTGTTCGGGCCGACAAGGACGCCGGCGACAAGATAGCCGACGAGCGGCGGGATGCGGAACCGGTTGGCTAAAGCCCCGAAGACAAAAGCAAGCCCCAGACCGGCGACGATGGTGGCGATAAGGGGTGTGTCATGCGGCATTGTCTATGGAGCGCCTTTCAAAAACTGACGATGTCGGATGAGCGCCGTCCAAAGGGTCGACGCCTCCTGGCAATATGGCGGGGAGAGCGGCGATGATGCAACCATCGCCGCGCAGAATTGCAACGGCACGCGCTTGAAAATCGGCGCCGCGCCGCCAAAGAGGTGGCTCTTAGATCAATCAGGCTTCGAAGCTGCGTTCGTTCCGCCGCGTCATGCCGCCTGAAGCAGGTTCTCGATGTCGGAAATGGTGTGGTTGGTGAGCGTCTTCGGGATTTCCGCCTGTACCTTCTCACCGACCTCCTTGTGCAGTTTCTGGCGCATCTCGCCAAGCACCTGCGGCGGTGCGATCAGCACGACCGCGTCGAACTCGCCACGATGCGCGAGCTTGTAGAGCCGGTCGGCAATCTCGACGGCGAAGCGCTCCTTGCCGAGACGGTGCCAGTCGGTTTCCTCGACGGCGCTGCGGGGACCCTCGTTGCTCTGGCGGCCTGGCTTGTCGCTGCCTTGCTCGCGCGTGGCGGGGTTCTCCTGCTCCATCTCCTGCACCACTTCCAAATTCGGGAACTTGCTGTCGCCCTGGTTGCGCAGGAAGAGCGCCTTCTCGCCATCGGCCACGACGACCCATAATCCGTGCTTCAGCTTGATGCTCATCGCGTTCCTCCTTGCTTGCATGATTGCCGATCGATGGAGCTTCGGATCGACAAATGGATTGCTAAGCAAACGAGCCGCGAAGCATGATTGTTCCGATCTGGCGGCGGCGCTTCGATCACTCTCAGCCGACGTGGCTGGCGCCGAAACAGCCAAGGCAGGCTTTAATCTACTAACTTAGTAGAATTTAGAAAAAACTGTTTTGCAACTTTCCCCTCCGGCGCTAAAAATTACGACGGATCAAGGCAGTTTCTTATGCCGCTCTGGCGGCTTCAATCTCAAAGTAGAATTTTTTTCTCTTGTCTTTCGCGGTTGCGAAAAAGCGATTGCCTGCCGTTCGGCGGCGCGCGAGTGCTTGCCTTCTGATTTTTGGCGTGGCCGCGTAAAACTGCCAAACTGTTCCACTATTGCTCATCGCCATGTCGCCAGCCAACGCCAAGCTCAATGCCTTTCCCGTCTTCATGCGGGTCGACGGCGAAGCCGTAGTCATTGTCGGAAATGGCGAGGAGACGCTTGCCAAGTCGCGGCTACTTTCGCAATCGAGTGCGGTGCTGCGCATCGTTGCCGACAATGCCAGCGACGGCCTGCTGGATTTCATCGCGTCGGCCGGCGCCGTCCATATCAACGCTGCCTATGAGGCCGTGCATCTCCAAGGTGCCGTCCTGGTGTTCGCGGCCAGCGGCGATGAAGCGGTCGACCGCCGCATAGCCGAGGACGCACGCCGGCTGGGCATCCCGGTCAACGCCGTGGACCGTCCCGATCTCTGCGATTTCTTCACCCCGGCCTTAGTCAACCGGGCGCCGGTGGCGATTGCCATCGGCACCGAAGGCGCCGGACCGGTCCTGGCGCAGATGCTGCGCGGGCGCATCGACCGCATGCTGTCGCCGTCGCTCGGCCGGCTGGCGGCGCTTGCCGCTTCTTTCCGCACTGCCGCCGAGACGCTGCCAAAGGGCCATCGCCGCCGCCGCTTCTGGAGCGATTTCTTCGCCGGCGCGCCGGCCAAGGCCATCGAAGCCGGCGAATTCGCTCAGGCGCATGGCGCGGCGCTCGAGCTTTTGGCCCAGGATGCTCCGGTTGAAGGACATATCGCGCTGGTCGGCGCCGGTCCGGGCGCGGAGGACCTTTTGACTTTGCGCGCGCATCGCCTGCTGATGGAAGCCGATGCCATCGTCTACGACGCGTTGGTGCCGGAGGCGATCGTGGCCATGGGCCGCCGCGACGCCGAGCGCCTGCCGGTCGGCAAGCGCAAGGGCTGCCATTCCAAGAGCCAGGCTGAAATCAATGCGCTGCTCATCGAACTCGGCCGTGCCGGCAAGCGCGTGGTGCGGCTGAAGTCCGGCGATCCGCTGGTGTTCGGACGCGCCGGCGAGGAAATGGCAGCACTTCGCGAGGCCGGGATCGCCTATGAGGTGGTTCCGGGCGTCACCGCCGCTTTTGCCGCCGCCGCCGATTTCGAGCTGCCGCTGACGCTGCGCGGTGTTTCGTCATCGATGGTGTTCACCACCGGCCACGATCTCAAGGGCAACTCGCTGCCCGACTGGGCCAAGCTCGCCATCTCGGGCGCGACCGTCGCCGTCTATATGGGCCGTTCGGTGGCCGCCGAGGTCGCCGGCCGGCTGATCGAAGCGGGGCTGTCGCCGGACACGGCGGTTGCCGTCGTCGAAAACGCCAGCCTCGGCGAGCGCCGCCGTTTCCACGGCACCCTTGCCGACCTGCCGTCGCTGGAGGAGCGCGCCGATCTCACCGGACCGGTGATGACGATCATCGGCGACGCCGTCGCCGGCGCCAATTTTGAACAATCCGAGCCGCTCGCGGCACACAAGCATGAGGGCGCGGCCTCAGCCGTGGCCGAAGGAGTCCGGCAATGAAGGTTCTCACCGCGAACAGGCTCTCCGACGGCATCGCCGTCTGGTACGCCGATGGCGGCTGGGCGGAGACGGTCGGTCATGCCGATATCGCGCATGACAAGGCGGCGGAGGACCGGCTCGAAGCGATCGGCGCCGCTGCCGCCGCCAACAATGAAGTCCTGGACGTCAACGTGATCGACGTCACGGTTGTCGATGGCTTGGTGGAGCCGGTGCGGTTGCGCGAGAAGATCCGCGCCGCTGGCCCGACCATCCACCCCGATCTCGGCAAGCAAGCGGCGCGGGCGGCTTAAATCCAAGGTAGGCAGCGGGCGGACGCGCCCTGAAAGACGAAGCATGTACCGTTACGACGAGTTCGACCACGATTTCGTTCAGGCCCGTGTCGCCGAGTTCAGCGACCAGGTGAAGCGCCGGCTTGCCGGCGAAATCAGCGAGGACCAGTTCCGGCCGCTCCGGCTGATGAACGGCGTCTATTTGCAGTTGCATGCCTATATGCTGCGCATTGCGGTGCCCTACGGCACGCTCAACAGCCGGCAATTGCGCATGCTCGGCCATATCGCGCGCAAGTACGACAAGGGCTACGGCCATTTCACCACGCGCCAGAACCTGCAGTTCCACTGGCCGGCGCTCGCCGACGTTCCGGCGATCCTGGCCGATCTCGCCAGCGTCGAGATGCATTGCATCCAGACCAGCGGCAATTGCATCCGCAACGTCACCGCCGACCATTTCGCGGGGGCGGCCGCGGACGAGGTCGCCGATCCGCGTCCCTACGCGGAAATCCTGCGGCAATGGTCCTCGGTCCATCCGGAATTTTCGTACCTGCCGCGCAAGTTCAAGATCGCGGTGACGGGCGCCGAGCGCGACCGGGCTGCCATCCAGGCGCATGACATCGGCCTGCACCTGAAGAAGAACGCGGCCGGCGAACTGGGTTTTGCCGTTTATGTCGGCGGCGGCCTGGGCCGCACGCCGATGATCGCCAAGAAGATCCGAGACTTCCTGCCGGAGGCCGAGTTGCTGTCCTACTGCACGGCGATCCTGCGCGTGTACAACCTCTACGGCCGCCGCGATAACAAGTACAAGGCGCGCATCAAGATCCTGGTGCACGAGACTGGCGTCGAGGAGATCATGCGGCAGATCGAGGCCGAATGGCAGGAGCTCAAGGACACCGATTTGAAGTTGCCGGAGGCCGACATCCAGGCGATCAACGCCTATTTCGCGCCGCCGGCGCTGTTGGCCCGGCCGGAAGGCGATGCCCTCGTCAAGCAAGCGCGGCTCGATTCCAAGAGCTTTTCGGAATGGCTCGACCAGAATGTCGTGACGCATCGCCATCCCGACTACGCGGCGGTGACGATTTCGCTCAAGGGCATCGGCGAGGTGCCCGGCGATGTCACCGACAGTCAGATGGAAGCAGTCGCAGACATCGCAGAGAAGCATGCGTTCGACGAATTGCGCGTCAGCCACGAGCAGAACCTGATCCTGCCGCATGTGGCGCGCGCCGATCTGAAGGCGGTCTATGACGCGCTGGTCGAGATCGGCCTGGCGACCGCCAATTCGAACCTGATCAGCGACATCATCTCCTGCCCGGGCCTCGACTATTGCGCGCTGGCCACGGCGCGTTCCATTCCCGTGGCTCAGGAAATCTCGCGCCGCTTCGCCTCGCTCGAGCGGCAGCGCGAGATCGGCGAATTGAAGCTGAAGATCTCCGGTTGCATCAACGCCTGCGGTCACCACCATGTCGGCCATATCGGTATCCTCGGCGTCGAGAAGAAAGGCTCCGAGCTCTACCAGGTGACGCTCGGCGGCTCGGCCGACGAGAACACCTCGGTCGGCGAGATCATCGGCCGCGGCTTCTCCTCGGAAGAGATCACCGATGCCATCGAGCAGATCGTCGATACCTATCTTGGCCTTCGGCTCAATCCCGAAGAACGTTTTATCGACGCCTACCGCCGTGTCGGTCCCGCGCCGTTCAAGGAGGCGCTCTATGCTGGCGAAACCAAGGCCGCTTGACAGGGTAGTCGGCGTCGAGGCCGGCGTTGCCGCGGAAGCGGCGGGGCTGGACGCGCTGCTCGGCCATCTGAAGCCGATCGAGATCATCGAGCGCTCGGCGCGCGAAGCCTTCCGCGGCGAGGTCGCCGCGGTGTCGTCCTTCGGCGCGGACTCCGCCGTGCTTCTGCACATGATCTCGGAGATCGACCGAACCTTGCCGGTGATCTTCCTCGATACCGGCAAGCATTTCGAGGAGACGCTCGGCTATCGCGACGCGCTGGTCGCCGATTTCGGCCTGACCGATATCAGGGTCATCAAGCCGGAGGAGGCTGCGCTCGAACAGGTCGATCCGACCGGCAGGCTGCATGAGACCAACACCGACGCCTGCTGCAATGTGCGCAAGGTCGAGCCGCTGGCGCGCGGCGTCGAGCCGTTCCGCGCCTGGTTCACCGGGCGCAAGCGCTTCCAGGCTTCGACGCGCGCGGCACTGCCCGTCTTCGAGGCGGTCGGCTCGCGCATCCGCATCAACCCGCTGGCGCATTGGACGACGTCGGACCAGGCCGACTACATGCGCGCGCATGCGCTGCGCGAAAATCCGCTGGTCGCCTATGGCTACCTTTCGATCGGCTGCTTTCCCTGCACGCAGCCGGTGCAGCCGGGCGAGGATGCGCGCAGCGGCCGCTGGGCTGGCCACGCCAAGACCGAGTGCGGCATTCACCTCTCCGGTTTGGAAAAGTCGCTGACCGACGCCTCACTTTAGGCTATGCCGATAGTCAGGTGAGGCCGGCCTGCGAACGGCGGCTTCCTGCGCTTCCGGTGCTCACGTACTTGAAGTACGCTCCGCTCCGGGTCTCGGAAGCCACCATCCTCGGCTCGGCCTGACCTGACTCTCGACATACCTTGGATTTTTGAACTTAGGAATTTTGATGACTGGATCGACGACAGCGGGAACCCGCCTCTGGACCCCGGATGGTTTTCGCGAGGATGAGTGGACGCATGCCGAAAGCGCCGAGGCGCTGGCCGGCAATGGCAGCTTCATCCTGCCGCTGCAGGTCTTCCTGGGGCTGGACGAAGAGGTCCGCAAGTCGGCGCGCGAACGCCTTGGCGTGCTGCTGCAGCCTGGCGACGAGCTCGACAAGATAACCGGCCTGCTGGACCAGCTGTCGCTGGTGGCGCTCGCCTTCCCCGCCTTCAATGACGGCCGCTCTTTTTCCAAGGGCGAATTGCTGCGCGCCCGGCATGACTTCAAGGGCGCGGTGCGCGCCACTGGGCAAGTTCTGGTCGACCAGTTGCCGCACATGCTGCGGCTCGGCTTCGACGAGTTCGAGGTCTCCAATCCGGTGCTCTTGAAGCGCCTGGAGGAAGGCCGCACCGGTGGCCTGCCGGTCTATTACCAGCCGGCCGTGGAAGTGGAGCCCAGGGGTCCGAAATATTCGTGGCGGCGCAAGCGTCCCAGCTGACGCTGCGGCATCTTTGCAAGCCACGCCGGCGGGCATTCTCTCAGGTGAACGGACGGAAACATCCGCCGGCAGGAGAGGATGCGCTACGACTATGTCATCGCCGGCGGCGGCTCCGCCGGCTCGACGCTTGCCGCCAGGTTTTCCGAAGACCCGTCGAAGACGGTCTGCCTGCTCGCCGCTCTTCTGCTCAAGGGCGTGCGGATGACGCGCGCCATATTGGAGGCGCCGGCGCTGGCGAAGTATCGCGCCAGGGAGATCTACACCACGGCGCTTCGAGCGATGCTGAATTGATGGCGCATATCAGGGCGCGCGCCGACACGATCTACCACCCCGCGGGCACCTGCAAGATGGGCGTCGACGACATGGCCGTGGTCGACCCGCAGCTCAAGGTGCGCGGCTGGAGGGGTTGCGCGTGGTCGACGCTTCGGTGGTGCCGACCCTGATCGGCGGCAACACCAATGCGCCGACGATCATGATCGCCGAGAAGGCCGGGGACATGATCCGGGCGACCGCCTGACCCTTGGTTTCTTGGTCGGACCAGCCTCTTCGATTTTCCCTGCACGGAGTCGTTCCTGTACGCCGGCCGGTGCAATCGAATTCATCTGGTCAGACCACTTGTGCGATTTTGACTTCCCCTCCCATCGTCTTGCCCTTAGGATAGGGTCATTATTTCGTGCTTCGAAATAAATAGCCAGCTAAGGGAGGAAGCAACATGGCAGGCAAGAAAATATTGATGCTCGTTGGCGAGTTCAGCGAGGAGTACGAGATTTTCGTCTTCGAACAGGCCATGCACGCGGTCGGCCACACCGTCCATGTCGTGTGCCCGGACAAGAAGGCCGGCGACGTGCTCAAGACTTCATTGCACGACTTCGAGGGCCACCAGACCTATACCGAAAAACTCGGCCACGACTATATCCTCAACAAGACCTTCGCCGAGGTGGACCCCGCCGACTACGACGCGGTCTACGCGGCGGGCGGGCGCGGGCCGGAATATATCCGCATCGACAAGCGCGTGCAGGCGCTGGTCAGGCATTTCCATGAGACCGGCAAGCCGATCTTCACCATCTGCCATGGCGCGCAGATCCTGATCGCGGTCGACGGCGTGGTGCGCGGCAAGGAAGTGGCGGCGCTGCATTATTGCGAGCCGGAAGTGACGCTTGCCGGCGGCATCTATATCGATGTCGCGCCGACCGGCGCGCATGTCGACGGCAATCTGGTCTCAGCCAAGGGCTGGCCGGGCCTTGCCGCCTTCATGCGGGAATGCCTGAAAGTGCTCGGCACCGAGATCCGCCATGGCGAAGCGCTGATGCGTGACGACCGGAAGGCGGCCTGAATCGTCAGTCGCGGCGCGCGGCTACCGCCGCCGCCCGCCGCCTGCATTCTCAGCCTCTGCGCCGCTGAGGCGGTCAAGCAGGTCGCTCAGTTGCCGGGGCACTTCCTTTTCCAGGCGAAATGCGGGCAAGGTGCGCAGAAAGCGCTTGGTCGCTTCGCTGCCCGCCTGCCGCCTGATATCGTTGGCCAATTCGGCGCGCCTGTTGCCTTTGTTGCCGTTCATAGCCCCAAAATCCTGTGTTGGCTTCGAAACTCCTCCAGCCCGCTTATGGTTCCCGCAACGGCATTTGAGGGCAAGCAAAGCCGCGTGGTACGGTAAAATTTGAATTAATTTGGAATGGCAGCCCGACATTGGACGCCAGCGCTTACCCCTTGATTTTTCGCTTCCAAACCTCGATATCGGGCGCAAATCCAGACCAATCCGAATGACGGGAAACGCGATGAGCGACCAGGCAAAAGACGAACGCACGCCCGAAGACATGGAAGCCACCCAGGCTTCCGGCGAGCGTGCGGAAGGTGGCGTCGACGGCGACTACGAAGCGCTGGTGCGGCTGCTGAAGGAAAACGAGGAACTGAAGGACCGCGCGCTGCGCACGGCGGCCGAAATGGAGAATTTGCGGCGGCGCACCGCGCGCGACGTGCAGGACGCCCGCGCCTACGCCGTCGCCAATTTCGCGCGCGACATGCTGTCCGTGTCCGACAATCTGCGCCGCGCGCTGGATGCGATCCCCGCCGAGGCGAAGGCTGGCGGCGACGCCGGTTTCAAGGCGCTGATCGAGGGCGTCGACCTCACTGAGCGCGCCATGCTTTCGGCGCTGGAACGCCATGGCGTGAAGAAACTCGCGCCCGAAGGCGAGAAGTTCGATCCGAACTTCCACCAGGCGATATTCGAGGTGCCCAATCCGGAGGTTCCGGCCGGTACCGTCGTCCAGGTGGTGCAGCCGGGCTATTCGATCGGCGAGCGCGTGCTGCGGCCGGCGATGGTCGGTGTCGCGAAGGGCGGCCCGAAGACGGCCGCCGAGGCCAAGGTCGAGCCGGGTCCGGTGAACGAGCAGGCCGAGAAGGATGCTTGATAGTAAGTAGTGAATAGGGAGTAGTGAGCAGGGGCTGATATTTATCCGCGGCTTCGTGCTATTTCGCTACTCACTATTCGCTGCTCACTACTCGCTCAGCCATGAACCCCATCGCGTTGCTCGACTATGCCGGCGTCGCCGTCTTCGCGGCGACGGGCGCGCTTGCCGCGTCGCGCAAAGAGCTCGACATCATCGGCTTCCTGTTCCTGGCCAGCGTCACCGGCATCGGCGGCGGGACGCTGCGCGACGTCATCCTCAACCTGCCGGTGTTCTGGGTCGCCAACAGCGGCTATGTGCTGATCTGCGCCGTGGTCGCGGTGCTGGTCTTCTTCAGCGCCCACCGGTTCGAATCCCGCTACAAATTGCTGCTGTGGCTCGATGCCATCGGACTTGCCGCTTTTTCGGTGATGGGCGCGGCCAAGGGGCTGGCGATCACCGGCTCGCCCGTCGTGTCGGTCATCACGGGCGTGCTGACGGCGACCTTCGGCGGCATCTTGCGCGACCTGCTAGCCGGCGAGCCCTCGGTTCTGCTCAGGCCCGAGATCTATGTCACGGCCGCCCTTGCCGGCGCCACCATCTTCACCCTTGGCGATCTTGCCGGCCTGCCTGCGCTGGTGTCCAGCCTGCTCGGCTTCGCGGGCGCATTCATGGTGCGCGGCGGGGCGCTTAAATTCGGCTGGTCGTTTCCGGCCTATAAGAGCCGGCCGGGGCGAAGGCCGGAGGATATTCCCTGAGGGAGTAGGGGTTAGTGAGTAGGGGTTAGTGAGTAGTCAGTAGTCAGTAGTCAGTAGTGACAAAGCTCAAGTGATGGTGTCCACCACTACTCACTACTCACTACTCACTACTCACTACTCACTACTCACTAGAATCACGCCGCGAAGCGCTGGCCTTCGCCGCCATAGTAGTTGACGTAGCGGGCGCCGATCTCCTTGACCGGCATGACGACGAAGACGTCGACGGTCGAGAATTCGTGGTCGATGACGCAGCCGTCGCCGATGCGGGCGCCGACGCGCAGATAGCCCTTGACCAGCGGCGGCATGGCGGCGATCGCCGCCTTGGTGTTCACCGCCTCGATCGGCATCAGGTCCATGGAGCAGTAGCGTCCCGGAACCGCGCGGACATCCCACGCGGAATCGGTGCGGCAATGATGGGCGAGATAGGTCAGCGCCTCGGCATGCGCCGCCGGCACGATGCCATGGAAGGAGGCGCAGCCCGTCATCACGCCGATGCCGTAATGGTTGATATAGGCCCAGATGCCTTGCCAGAGCGCCTCGATGGTGCGCTTTGAGCGGTAATCCGGCAGAACGCAGGAACGGCCGAGCTCGAGGAAGCGCTGGCCGGGATGCCGCGCGATCAGCTTGGTGAGCTCAAATTCGCCTTCGGAATAGAAGCCGCCGGCGGCCGTGGCGATCTCCTGCCGCAGCAAGCGGTAGGTGCCGACGATGCGGCGATGCTCAGGACCGGGAAGGGAGGTATCGGACACAAGAAGGTGATCGCAGAGCGGGTCGAAACGGTCGGCGTCGCGCCGGTCCTGCGCCTGGAACAGGTCTTTCCTGGCGCCAAGCTCGTCGTAGAATACCCGATAGCGCACTTCCTGGGCGGCGGCGATTTCGGCCTCGTTGCGGGCGAGCCGCACTTCGAGATTGCCGATGCGGCCCAGCGGAGCACCGCTTGCGACGGCGTCGGCGGTACGGGCGGCGAGCAGGGCGCCGCCGGCATTCGGCCGAGTGTCACATTCAGGCACGACTGTATGCACGAGTGATTCTCCTTCGAGCCATCCCTCTTGGCACGGGGATACGGTGTAGGTGCAACAGGATTGTGACAGTACCGTGATACGACGTGGCGGGCAATACTTTGTCGGCTGGGCAATACCCTCAACCGGCTATCTTGTGATCGCGAAAGCCAGGCAAGCCAAGGCGTTCAAGGGTTAAAAATTTCCTCAGGCGGCAACCTGGCCCTCGACTGCCTGGACAAGCGCGTCCGGGTCGAGCGGCTTGGTCACGAAACCGCTGGCGCCATGGGCGAGCACGGCATGCCGGGTCTTTTCCTGGCTGTCGGCCGAAAGCACCATGATCGGGATCGGCGGCATTGCCAGCGACTCTTCATGGCGGCGGATGGCGGCGATCGCGTCCAGCCCGTCCATGACAGGCATATGCAGGTCCATCAGCACCACATCGAAGCGGAACTTGAGGCCGGCATCGGTAATGGCATCGACCGCGGCCTTGCCGTTGCCGACGACCTTGACGCGATGCCCGGCCTTCAACAGCGTGGCACGGGCGAGCATGGCGTTGATGTCATTGTCTTCCGCGATCAGCACCGACAGGCCCTGGTCGCGCTTGCGCACCGAGGGCGCCCCGCGCGGCTCCGGCCGCGGCTGGGCGAGCGTGGAGCCATGGCTGGTCAACAGCACCCGCAGCAGGGTCTCGCCGCGCACCGGCCTGGCGAGGAAGGTGGCGTAGCCGCTGGCGCGGAATTCGCCGAGCATGCCGCGATCCGTCGGCGCGATCAGGGTGACGGCCTCGCAGTCGGCGAAGCCCGAGTCGCGCAACCGCTTGAGCAACCTGCCGTCGCTGTTTTCGAGCGCGGCGTCGATCAGGAGTACGTTGCAGCCGGCGGCGAAGGGGGCGGCCTGGCTTGGTGTCGCCGCGATCTCGACGATGCCGCCATGGGCCCTGATCGTGCGGGCGATGGCATCGGCCTCGATGGCGTTTTTCGACACGATCACCGCCCGCCGGTCGGCAAGGATGTTGTGGCGATGCGGCGGCGGCTCGGTCGCGGCGACTGCCGGAAGCTCGAGGACGAATTCGGACCCTTCGCCGAGCCGGCTCGAAACCGAGATCGCGCCGCCCATCGCCGTCGCCAGCCGCTTCGAGATGGCAAGACCGAGACCCGCGCCGCCATGCACCCTGGTCGAGGTGCCGTCGGACTGCTCGAATTCCTCGAAGATGCGCTCCATGTCCTCTTCGCGCAGGCCCGGGCCGCTGTCGGCGACGGTGAAGCAGATGCGGTCCGTGGTTTCGGTGCGGGCGCGCGCCACGGTGAGCAGCACGCCGCCCGCGTCGGTGAACTTCACCGCATTGCCGATGAGATTGAGCAGCACCTGGCGCACGCGGCCGGGATCGGCGGTGATCATCTGCGGCACGTCGGGCTCGACATGGCAGCCGAGGCCGATGTTCTTGGCGAAGGCCTTCGCGGCCAGAAGCTCGATGATGTTGTCGGCGATCTCGCGCAGGGAGGTCGGCTGCGGCTCGGGCTCGAAGCGGCCCGCCTCGATCTTGGAATAGTCGAGCAGGTCCTCGATGAGCGCGAGCAGCGCGCTGGCCGAAGTGGAAACGGCGCCGACATAGGTGCGCTGCTCGGGCGAGAGGTCGGTGTCGGCAAGCAGCTTCGCCATGCCCATGATGCCGTTCATCGGTGTGCGAATCTCATGGCTAACGGTGGCCAGGAAGCGCGATTTGGCCAGGCTGGCATATTCGGCCCGTTCGCGCGCGGTGATCAGTGAGGATTCGGCGCGCTTGCGGGCCGTGATGTCGCGGGCGATCGCGCGGTGCGAGACCGCGCCCGTGTCCTTGTCGCGCACCGACAATTCGATCCAGGAGAACCAGCGCGGCCCGTTCGGGGTGCGGATCGCGACATCGGTGGAACTCAGGCATTCATGATCGGAGAAGGCGGCGTCGGGAACGATGCCGACATCGATGCCAAGCTCGGACAAGGTCTTGCCCGCAAGATCGCGCGCGTCGACCTCGACAAGCGAGGCGAAGACGCTGTTGGCGTAAACGATATGGCCGTCGCGATCACGGTGGACGACGAGGTCGCCAAGCGCGTCGATCAGGCCGCGGAAGCGTTCCTCGCTCTCCTGCATCTCCCACATGCGATCGGCGAGAGTCTCGATCTCGGCACGGCTGCGGGCGGCGGTCTCGTCGAGAAGCGCTGCGGCGCGCCGCTCGTCGCGACGGCTGCGGAGATGCATGGCAAGGCCGGCAAGCGCGGCGGCGGCAAGGCCGATTGTGACGATGAGCGGCGCGCCGGTAAGATGCGCCAGCCCCGCCATGACGGCGATGGCGACGATCGTCAGGAACGGCAAGCCTTCGTGGCTCGCCGCGGGCAATTCAGGAGCCAGCGGCGGCGCGACGAGCACCCGCCGCTTCGGCGCATTGGGTATGAGCCTGTCAGCGCCCGCGGCTTTGCTGTCCTGTCTGATGTCGGAGTCCGCGACCATGGGCAGACCATGCCAGACAGAAATTATGGAAGACTGGGACGGATCGTTCGAATTTTAGCGATTGCGCGGATTCTAACCACCGCATGCGCGGGCGAAACCGCCATTCCCAGCTACATATCGACGACGACGCGGCCCCTGATCTTGCCTTCGACGATGTCGCGCGCGGCGGCGACAATGCCGTCGAAACCGATCGTGCGCGACAATGTCGACAGCTTCTTCAAGTCGAGATCGGTGCCGATGCGGCGCCATGCTTCCAGGCGTACCGGCTTCGGCGCCATTACCGAATCGATGCCGAGCAGCGAGACGCCGCGCAGAATGAAGGGCGCGACGCTTCCGGGCAGGTCCATGCCGCCGGCCAGGCCGCAAGCGGCGATCGCGCCGCCATAGGAGGTCATCGACAGCACATTGGCCAAGGTATGGCTGCCGACCGAGTCGACGCCGCCTGCCCAGCGCTCCTTGGCGAGCGGTTTCGCGGGCTGCCTGAGCTCTTCGCGCGAGATCACCTCGGCCGCGCCAAGGTCGATCAGATAGGGGCTCTCGGCGTTGCGGCCGGTCGAGGCGATGACATGGTAGCCGAGGCTCGACAGGATCGAGATGGCGACCGAGCCGACGCCGCCGGCAGCGCCCGTCACCACCACGGGACCGCGGTCCGGCACGATTCCGTGCCGCTCCAGCGCCATGACCGAGAGCATTGCCGTGTAGCCCGCCGTGCCGACAGCCATCGCATCATGCGCGCTCATGCCCTCGGGCAGCGGCACCAGCCAGTCGCCCTTGACGCGGGCGCGGCCGGCATAGGCGCCGTAATGCGTCTCGCCGACGCCCCAGCCGTTGAGGATCACCTTGTCTCCCTTGCGCCAGTCGGCATGCGAGGAGGAGATCACGGTGCCGGCGAAATCGATGCCTGGAACCAGCGGCCAGCGGCGCACGACCGGCGCCTTGCCGGTGATGGCGAGCCCGTCCTTGTAGTTCACCGTCGTCGCCTCGACGGCGACAGTGACATCGCCTTCCATCAGGTCGGCCTCGGTGAGGTCGACGACATCGACGGACTGCTTCTTCTCTGCATCGCGCGAAACGAGGATGGCTTTGAAGGTATCCGACATTTTTTTCTCCTCGGTTCTGGCTGTTGAGAAGTCTGCGGTTTCAACCGCGTGAGGTCAATTGCCCGGATCCTGCGGCTTGGCCTCGCGGCCCCAGCCGATCAGCTCGTCGAAGACGACAAGCGCGGCGCCGACCGAGATGAAGGCATCGGCGAGATTGAACACCGCGAAGGACCAGACGGGCGTGTGGAACAGGATGTAGTCGATGACGTGGCCGTAGACGGCGCGGTCGATGAGATTGCCGAGCGCGCCGCCGATGATGAGCGCAAAGCCGATGCGGGCGACGACATGGCCGGCCGGCGTGCGCGCGGCGAGGTAGAGCACGAAGGCGACGACCAGCACGGCGATGACCACCAGGCCGGTATCGCCGAAGGACTGGAACATCGAGAAGGCGATGCCGGTGTTGTAGGTGCGGAACAGCGCCAGGAACGGCAGGAGATCGACCTTCTCCTGAAAGGCGAGACCGTTCTCGACCAGTTGCTTGATCCACTGGTCGAGCGCAATGGCGATGACGACCAGCACGACGTAAGGGGACCAGGATTTCACTTAGCAGTCCTCATCGGCTGTCGTTGGCAGGCTCGAGCTTCAACGCGCCGCGCCGGATCTCGAACAACATCACGCCGGTGGCGACCGCCAGATTGAGCGAATCGGCCCGGCCTGCCTGGGGGATTCTGAGCAGCCGGTCGCAGCTTTCGGCGAGGCTGTCCGGCAGGCCCTGCTGCTCGTTGCCCATCAGCAGCAAGACCGGCCCCCTGGAGAAATCGACGGAGCGATAGTCGACCGCGCCCTTGAGGTGCGTTCCGGCGACCAGGCCGGAAAAATCGCGCCGCCAGGCAAGGAAGGCCTGCTCGGTCGCCCTGGCGACCGGCACGGCGAAGATCGAGCCCATGGTGGCGCGCACCGTCTCCAGCGAGAACGGGTCGGTGGTGTCGCCGACCAGGATGACGCCCTTGGCGCCGACGGCGTCGACGGTGCGGATCACGGTGCCGAGATTGCCCGGGTCGCGCACCCGGTCGAGCGCCACCCAGACGTCGCCGTCCCTGGCGCGGATGTCCTTCAGCGGCACGGTCTGCTGCGCAAGGACACCGACCACCATTTGCGGGTTTTCACGGCGGGTGATGGCCGCGAGCACCTTTTCCGAGACTTCGAGCACCGTGCCGCCGGCGGCAACGGTCCGCGCGGCGGTCTTTTCGACGGCCGCGTTGCCGCGTCCGGCCTTGGCGAAGACCAAGGTCCTGATCGACCAGCCGAGGTCCAGCGCGTCGATGACCAGCTTCAGGCCCTCGGCCATGAAGGCGTTCTGCTGGTCGCGGAATTTCTTGAGCGCCAGCGCCTTGATGTCCTTGACCAGGGGATTGGCAAGGCTGGTGACTTCCTTGACCTGCCCGACAGGGCGCGCGCCGTCATGTGCCGTCATTCAAGCCACCCAGCGCGAGAACAGCGAGGTCGACAGCACGCGGCCGGCCGATTTCTCGCGAATGATCAGTTCGCCGGATTCGATCGTGCCGCCCATGCCGGCGAAGGTATCGCGCATCAGCGCATGGATGGCGAAGAAGGAGGCGCGGATCGAATAGGCGGTGAGAACGACGGCGAGCGGCTTCGGCGTCAGGATCGAGCGGCAGAGGTCGGTGAGGCCCGGCAGGTCCTCGAACAATTGCCAGACCTCGCCCTTGGGGCCGCGGCCATAGGCCGGCGGGTCGAACAGCACGATGTCGTAGCGGCTGCCGCGGCGCTCCTCGCGCTCCGCGAACTTCACCGCGTCCTCGACGATCCAGCGGATCGGCTTGTCGGCAAGGCCGGCCATTTCCTGGTTCTCGCGCGCCCAGCCGATCGCCTTCTTCGAGGCATCGACATGGGTGACCTCGGCGCCGGCGCGGGCCGCCACCAGCGAGGCAAGGCCGGTATAGCCGAACAGGTTCAGCACCTTGACCGGACGCTTCGCCGCCGCGATCAGCCCCGCCATATGGTCCCAATGCGAAGCCTGTTCCGGAAAGACGCCGACGTGACGAAACGAGGTGAAACGGCCGAGATAGTCGATGCCGTCATGCTTCATCGGCCAGGTTTCGCCAAGCGGCGCCTTCGGAAAGCGCCAGCGGCCGATGCCTTCCTCATCGGTGTCGCCGGTGAAGATGGCGTCGGCGCGCTGCCATTCCTTCGCCGGAAGGGCCCGCTGCCAGATCGCCTGGCCTTCGGGACGCACGATGCGGTAGGGGCCGTATTGCTCGAGCTTCTCGCCGGCGCCGCTGTCCAGCAGCGCGTAATCGGCGTTGGGCGCGACTTCGAGGATCAATGGCAGGCGCTCGGCGGGCAGCACGCCCTCGCGGCGCGCGAGCACGCGCGGCGCCGGTTTGGCGTCCTGCCGGTCCGCCGGTCTCGTTTCACGTCGCTCGGCGGGTGCGGCCTGCTGCCGTCCGGCCGGGGACGCATCACGCGGGCGGGGCTGTTCCGCCCTTGCGGGATGCGGGCGGCCATCGCGGCGTTTGTCGCGAAAAGATTTCAAGAAAGATCATCTCCGGCGGTTCGGCCCGCTTCTGCCACAGCTCAGCCCACCGGCGCAATAAAGCGCGGCTCATTCAATGGTGTTCAATGGTGGGGTCATCAGCCTTGCCGGACACCGAGCAGGCCGAAACAAAGCGAAATGAAGCCAAGCGCCTTCGCCACGGTCACCGCCATGTGGCCGGTCTCCCAACGGAGCCGGACGGCCTCGAAATTGTCCGGGATCGGTCCGGGCGTCCAGGTCGCAAGACTGTCGTTGGCGGGTTTGACGAGGCCGAACCAAAGCGCTAGCGAGACCGCATAAAGCAATGCGGCGACGAGCACGAACCGGAAGGCAAGCGGGTCTCGACGCAGCATCCAGGCAAGCAGCGCCGGACAAAGGATCGCCACGACGTCCAGCGGCGCTCCGATCACGGCAAAGAGCTGGAACTGCGCGTTGAAAACCGTCGCCTCACGCCAGAGCGCCGGTGACCATCTGGTCAACCTTGGCAGCGATTCCAGCACATGGGCAAAAGAGGGCCCAAGGCTGAGCGCCGCGACGAAAGTGGTCAGCACCGACCAGAACAGCAGGAATCCGCGCATCTCCATTGCGGAGACAACGGGAACAGGACGCAGGCGTTCCGTGGCATCGGTCTGCTTGCCGTGATGTGCGGGCCAGCCCTATTGTCCAGCACACCGGTTAGGCAATCATGTCCCGTTCAGCCCGCCTGCTCGACCTTGTCCAGATCCTGCGCCGCCACCGCCGGCCGGTGAGTGGCCGCATGCTTGCGGACGAGATGGGCGTCTCGATCCGCACGCTCTATCGCGATATCGCGACGCTGCAGGGGCAGGGCGCGCCGATCGAAGGCGAGGCCGGGCTTGGCTATGTGCTGAAGCCCGGCTTCATGCTGCCGCCTTTGATGTTCAGCGACGAGGAGATCGAGGCGATCGTGCTCGGGTCGCGCTGGGTGGCAAAGCAGCCGGATAAAAGGTTGGCCGCCGCCGCGGCCGATGCGCTGGCAAAGATCGCGGCGGTGCTGCCGGATGATTTGCGCGAGGACCTCGACGCAACAACGCTGCTTGTCGGACCGCGATCGGAAAGCGTCGAAACGATCGACCTCGGTGTCGTGCGGCAGGCGATCCGCGAGGAGCGCAAGCTCGGTTTCCTCTATCGCGATGCCGGCGGTTCGACGTCGAAGCGCGTGGTCTGGCCATTCGCGCTCGCCTTCTTCGACAAGGTGCGGGTGATGGCGGCGTGGTGCGAGACGCGCCAGGATTTCCGGCATTTCCGCGCCGACCGGATATCCGACCTGACAGCGACCGACATCCGCTATCCGCGCCGCCGCCAGGCGATGCTCAAAGAATGGCGGGCGACGCTCGATGCGCCGGGCCAGAATGGAGCGAAAGACGCTTCCGGCTGATCGCTGCTGCCAGAATCTGACAGCAGGCCCACGTATGGTTCCCAAGGTTCAGACACTTTGGAGATCAGACATGACCACGCCGAATTTCGTCATCCTCTATGTCGACAGCCCGGAAAGGAGCGGTGCGTTCTACGCCTCGTTGCTTGGACGCGAGCCGGTCGAATCCTCGCCGACCTTCGCGATGTTCGTGCTCGACAAGGGTTTCAAGCTCGGCCTCTGGTCACGTCGCACGGTGGAGCCGGCTGCGACGGCCACAGGCGGTGGTGGCGAGCTTGTGCTTGCCGTCGAGAACGCGGCGGCGGTCGATGCCACCCACGCGGATTGGACTGGCAGAGGCCTCAACGTGCTGCAGGCCCCAACCGATCTCGATTTCGGCCGTACCTTCGTCGCGCTCGATCCGGACAATCACCGCCTGCGCGTCTACTGGCCGTTCGAGGGAGCGCAAGGATGAGCGCCTTCTGGGTTGCCGTCGCATCGGCCGAGCACGTGCGGATCGGCCGCAAAGATGGCTTCATGCAGGTCAATCACGGCAAGGCGGCCCCGTTGCGCCGTATCAAGCCGGGCGACGGCATCGTCTACTACTCGCCGAGCACCGTGCTCGGCGAGAAAGACCGGCTGCAATCCTTCACCGCTGTCGGCACGGTGCGGCAAGGGGAAGTCTATGAGGGCGTCATGGGCGGCGGGCTCACGCCTGCGCGGCGCGACGTCGACTGGGTCGACGCCAAGGAAACGCCGATCAAGCCGCTGCTCGACAGGCTGGATTTTACCGCCGGCAAGCCGAACTGGGGCTACCAGTTGCGCTTTGGCCTGTTCGAGATCAGCGAGCGCGATTTCCGGCTGATTGGCGAAGCGATGGGGGCCACCCTGACCTAAAGCGCGTCGCGTCGAAACGGATTCACGCGACGCGCTTTAGGTCGTTGCCTGATGCATGCCGTTGTCGCAAAACCGAGGGTCACTTTTGCGCGACATGCATTAGCGGCTACTTGAGCGCCTTGTAGACGGCGATGCCGGCAGCGAGATCTTCAAGCGCCGCGCCAACCGACTTGAACAGCGTGATCTCGCTGTCGTCTTGCCGGCCCTGTTTCTCGCCGCGCGCGAGTTCGTGCAGATCGGCGACGATCGCTTCCGGCTTCAGCACGCCCGAGGCCAGCGGCTGGACGATGTCGCCCGCCTCCCTGGTGGCGCCGGCGCGGGTGTCGACATAGACGCGGGCACGGGAAATGGCGTCGTCATCGGCCTCGCGCATATCGGGCGTGAAGCCGCCGACGAGATCGACATGGGCGCCCGGTTTCAGCAGCGCGCCCTTGACCAGCGGCGTGTTCGAGATCGTCGCCGAGGCGACGATGTCGGCCTCGGCAAGCTCGGCGTCGAGATCGCCGGCGGCACTCGCCGGAAGGCCTTCGGCGCGCAAGGCGGCCGCCACCTTTTCGGCGTTGGCCGGCGTGCGGTTCCAGATGCGGATGGATGTGATCGGCCGGACCGCTGAATGCGCCTTGGCAAGGAAGGGCGACAGCGCGCCGGCGCCGATCACCAGAAGCCGCGAGGCGTCCTTGCGGGCGAGATAGGAGGCGGCGAGCGCCGAGGCGCAGGTCGTGCGCCACTGGGTCAGTCGCTGGCCGTCGATCAACGCCTGCGGCTCGCCGGTGACGCCGTCCAGCAAAAGGTAGAGGCCCATCACCGCCGGCTTGCCTTTTGTGTTGTTGTCCGGCGACACGGTGACGATCTTGACGCCGATATGGCCTCCCGCAGAGGTGCCCGCGGCGTTGAAGTCGGTCCAGGCCGGCATCAAAAGCAGGGTCGAGGCGGCGCCATCTGGGCGCTCCACGCCATGATGATGGCGAACCGGCTGCACGGCGCCTTCGCGGAAGGCGCTGCGCAATGTCTCGACAAGGCCCGGAAAGGTCAGCGCGCGGTCGACCTCGGCGGCCGAAATGGTCAGCATCGGAAGCTCCGTGAGGCGTTACTTAGAGACTGAGCATGATGTCGCCCGAAAGCCGCTTCGCAGTTTTCGGCATCATGCTCTAATTCGTCGGCCTGGGCAGCGCCGGTCCATTGGGCGCCACGGGCGGGCGGCTCACCGCCTGGCGCAGATTTTCCGCCTCGAGGCCGCGCTGGCGCGCGAGCTTGCGATAACGTCCCTGCTTCACCCAGGTGGCCAGGCTGCCGACGACCATGCCGATGGCCAAAGCCAGGAACAGGAAAATGAAAAGCGGCAGGCTCAGCGTCAGTGCGGGATTGCCGGGATGAAATGGATCGACCGTGAAGGCGACGGCGCCGCGGTTGGCGACGGCGAGCGCGATCAGGATGATTGCCAGCGGCACGAAGACCACGACGAGGATGAAGCGATTGAACATCAGATCTCCATGGTGAAGCGGCTTTGCGCCAAGATCCCGTTTCAACCCGCCGGCGCGGCGCCTATTTGCCGCCGTTCAGCCTTTCGCGCAACTCCTTGCCGGTCTTGAAGAACGGCACCCACTTTTCCTCGACTTCGACGGATTCGCCGGTGCGCGGGTTGCGGCCGGTGCGGGCGGGACGGTTTTTCACCGAAAAGGCGCCGAAACCGCGCAATTCGACCCGGTTGCCCTCGGCAAGCGCATCGGTGATCTCGTCAAAGATCGCGCCGACGATGTTTTCGACATCGCGCAGAAAAAGGTGCGGGTTGCGTGCAGCAATGATCTGCACAAGCTCGGATTTGATCATACAACGTTCCCCGTAAAACCACAGCGATCGATTATCAGGATGATTTTATTGCTTTTTTGGCTGGTACCAACGGCCCTCAAGGGTGCCAGACCGAAACGAGACCGTCAAGAAACAAGCGGTCGGCACCGAGCTCGTGAATGACATCGCCGCCGGCATCGGGCAGGCCGAGCGCCTTGGCCGCCATTTTTGCCATCGACTGGGAAAACAGGAAACCGCCGCGCCTGTCCTTGTCCTTCCACTCGACGACCTTGAGCTTGCCGTCCACGCCCTTTGTCGCCAGCCAGTCGATCGCCTCCTGCTCGCCGCCGACGGCGTCGACCAGATGGTTGGCCAAAGCCTGGCGGCCGGTGAAGATCGAACCGTCGGCCAGCGCCAGCGCCTGATCATGCGTCATCTTGCGGCGGTCGGCGACGATGCCGACGAACCAGTCGTAACTGTCGAGGATCAGCTTGCGCACCATGGCGCGCTCGTCGTCATTGGTCGGCTTGAAGGGCGAGGGGGAAGCCTTGAGCGGCGACGATTTCACTTCCTCAAGCTTGATGCCGAGCTTATCCATGAGGCCGCTGACGTCCGGATACTGGATCAGCACCCCGATAGAGCCGACGATGGAGGTCTTGCGGGCGACGATGTGGTCGGCGGCGCTGGCGATCATATAGCCGGCGGATGCCGCCAGCGTGCCGACTTCGGCCACCACCGGCTTGTCGCCGGCAAGCTTGCGCACCTGATCGAAGATCGACTCTCCGCCGACCGTGGTGCCTCCGGGCGAATCGATCGAGAGGATGACGCCCTTCACCTCCGGCGACGTGCGGATAGCTTCCAGCCTTTTGAGTAGTTCCTCGTCTTCGGTGATGGTGCCTTCAATCTTGACCTTGGCGATATGAGGCACTGCCCGGCCGGTAAAATTGTCGTCATAGACCCAGGCCGAGAAGGCGATAATTGCAGACGCCAGAACCAGAAACGCGGCGACGCGCCAGAACGTCAGCTTGCGGCGCAAGCGGCGGCGGTCGATCAGGTCGTCGGCTCTCATTGCCATCGTCAGCCTCGTGGATGGGTGGAAGCACGCTTTTAAAGCAAGCCTCGGCGCACGGCTACCGTTTCCTGGAGCGGTCACCGCTTCACGGAATGGTGACACGCACTATTCCTTGTCCTGATGCAATTCCCGTCGGAAAACCGCTCGGACTTGTCCTGGAATTGCCTTGAAAGACCTGGTTTCGGGCTTCGGCGTTGACGCCGGCCTCACGAAAAATTAACGCAAGCAGTCCGTATCTGCTATGAAGTACAAGCCGTCTCGCCGGATTCCTCTCGATTTTGCGGGCGGCAGTTGTCACATTTTTGCAGTTTTCCTCCGCTTGTGCTTGCTTGTAGGTGCCGGCATACCACCTATAGGCGGTGTTTGGGCGGGCAAAGGTCCATTAGAAAAGTCATGTTGGCGCGATCTGACGAAACGAGCGATGCCGGTGAGGCATCGGCTCCCGCGAGCCAAGACGGCACGCGTGGCGATGCCTTCAACCGCGCGCAGCGGCACTCCCGCCGCGTCCGCGTGCTGAAATTCGCCGTGCCGCTGCTCGCTGTCGCGATCGCCGTCGCCTTTCCGGTCTACTCCTACCTCAAGGCGCCCCTGTCCGTCTCGGTGCAGGCCGATGGCACGGCGTTCTCCGACGGCAAGCTGGTGATGGCCAATCCGAAGCTCAACGGCTTTACCAAGCAGAAGCTGCCCTATTCGCTGACGGCGACCCGGGCGACGCAGGATGTAGGGCAGCAAGCCGTCATCGACCTCGACGGCATCAATGCCAAACTGCCCGTCGCCACCGACAACATCGTGTCGGTCGACGCCGCGCACGGTATCTACAATCGCGACGCCAATACGATGGACCTGACCAGCGAGGTCAGCGTGACGACGACGGACGGCCTGGTGGCGAAGTTCAAATCGATCTTCCTAGACATGGGCAAAGGCTCTATGAAGACGAGCAATCCGGTCGACGTCAGCCGTGGCGGGTCGCGCATCACCGCGGACTCGATGTCGGTCGAGGACAATGGCAGGCTCGTGGTCTTCGAGAACCGGGTTCGCGTCAACATAGATCCAACTGCGCTGAAGGCAGCGGGGGTAAACGGTGGAGAACAGAATGCGTCGCAGTAAATCCGCATGGCTTCCGGGCGCTGCTTCCGCATTGCTGCTTTTGGCAACCGTGCATTCGTTCGCGCAATCGAGCGCGACCAGCCAGATCCCGGGGTTGAAACTGTCAGGCGACCAGCCGATCCAGATCGAAAGCGATAAGCTTGAGGTCCGCCAGGCCGACAGCATGGCCATATTCAGCGGCAACGTCACCGTCAATCAGGGGCCGACCCTGCTCAAAGCCGGCAAGATGACGGTCTACTACGTCAAGGACCCAAAAGCTGGCAAAAGCGCGGCGGCCGGCGCATCGGCGATGACGGGCGCGGCCAATATCGACCACCTCGAGGTCGAGAACAAAGTCTACATCAAGTCGAACGACCAGATCGCCACCGGCGACACCGGCAAATTCGACATGAAGACGCAGGTGCTGGTGCTTTCGGGCAAGGAAGTGGTGCTGTCGCAGGGCGACAATGTGCTCAAGGGCTGCAAGCTCACCGTGCAGATGAAGAGCGGCCTCGGCAACGTCGAGGGCTGTCCGCGCGTCATCATGATGTTCAAGCCGCAGAAACAGGACGGGCAGCAGCAGGGAGCGTCGAGCAACTAATGGCCGGCGTGACTTCGCTGCTGGCCCGTCTTCCGGGACGGGCGGCCGCACAACCCGCTGCGCCGGCGACGGTCGGCACCGACAAGGCGAAGTTCAAGGGCACCCTGATCGCCAAGGGGCTGACCAAGAGCTACAAGGGCCGCAAGGTGGTGAGCGGGGTGACGCTCGGCGTGCGCGCCGGCGAGGCGGTCGGCCTGCTCGGCCCCAACGGCGCAGGCAAGACCACCTGTTTCTACATGGTCACCGGCCTTGTTCCCGTCGACGAAGGTTCGATCGAAATCGACGGCTTCGATGTCACCTCGATGCCGATGTACCGGCGGGCCCGCCTCGGCATCGGCTACCTGCCGCAGGAAGCGTCGATCTTTCGCGGCCTGAATGTCGAGCAGAACATTCGCGCCGTGCTGGAGGTGGTGGAAAAGAGCCGCAAGGAACGCGAGCGCACGCTCGACGAACTCCTCGAGGAGTTTCACATCAGCCATCTGCGCAAGGCGCCGTCCATGTCGCTGTCGGGCGGCGAACGGCGTCGCCTTGAAATCGCGCGGGCGCTGGCGACGCGGCCGGCCTATATGCTGCTCGACGAGCCCTTCGCCGGCATCGACCCGATCGCCGTCGCCGACATCCAGCAGCTCGTTCGCCATCTCACGGCGCGCGGCATCGGCGTCTTGATCACCGACCACAATGTGCGCGAGACGCTCGGCCTGATCGACCGCGCCTACATCATCCATGCCGGCCAGGTGCTGACGCATGGCCGCGCCGACGAGATCGTCGCCAACGCCGATGTGCGGCGTCTCTATCTCGGCGAGGGTTTCACGCTCTGACCCGCGGGTTCCGACGCGGTTTCGATGGCCGCGTCGCGGCTTTCGGTCATTTTAGCGCTCGATAACGCTCCGGTAAGCCGCAACTGCTAGCGTTTTCCTTGACAAGCAAAAGCCGGGCCAGTTTCTATGCCTGGCCGGGAAAATCTGCTTCGGCACAGTCCGATGCGTAGACGAGGCGTTTGAATCACACCATGGCGCTGGCAGCCAAACTGCAGCTCAGACAGTCCCAGTCGCTGGTGATGACGCCGCAGCTGATGCAGTCGATCCGGCTGCTGCAGCTCACCCATGTCGAGCTCGAGCGCTTCATCGACGAGGAGATCGAGCGCAACCCGCTGCTGGAACGGGCCGAACCGCAGGACGATGCCGCCGGCGATCTATCCCAGAAAAGCGAGGCGTCGCCGGAAAAGGATACCGAAGGCGATTGGTTCGAGGGCGAGACGGAGTGGAGCGCGGAAGCGATCTCGCAAAAGCTCGATTCTTCCCTGGAGAACCTGTTTCCCGACGATCCAGGCACCAGCGAGAGACTGGGGCCGGATCTCACGGCGCAATGGAAGTCGGCCGCTGGGGGCGGCGCGGGCGCAGCATCGTCCGAGGGGTTCGACGTCGGCGACATGGCCGCGGCCGCCATTACGCTGCGCGAGCATGTCGGCGAGCAGATCGCGCTTGCTTCGCTCAGCCCCGGCGAGCGGCTGATCGCGGGTGAGCTGGCCGACGGGCTCGACGAAGCCGGTTATTTGCGCACCGAACTCGATGAGATCGCGGTCCGGCTCGGCGCGGATAAGGCGGCGATGGCGCATGTGCTTGGCGTCTGCCAGACCTTCGAGCCGGTGGGACTTTTCGCGCGCGACCTTGCCGAGTGCCTGTCGCTGCAGCTTGCTGCGCGCGACCGGCTCGATCCGGCGATGAAGGCGCTGGTCGCCAACCTCGAGCTTCTGGCGCGGCGGGATTTCCAGACGCTGAAACGCATCTGCGGCGTCGACGAGGAGGATCTGCTCGACATGCTGGCCGAGATCCGCGCGCTCGATCCGCGCCCCGGCCTGGCGTTTTCGGGCGGCGCGAGCGATGCGATCGTCGCCGATGTCGAGGTCCGCGCCGCCAATGACGGCAGCTGGGCGGTGGAACTCAACGCCGACACGCTGCCGCGCGTGCTGGTGGACAATGTCTACTTCGCCCGCATTTCGAGCCACGCCAAGGACCAGGTGGAAAAGGACTTTCTCGCCGAATGCCTGCAGAACGCCAACTGGCTGACGCGCAGTCTCGACCAACGGGCCAAGACCATCCTCAAGGTGGCGTCCGAGATCGTGCGGCAGCAGGATGCCTTCCTCGTCCGCGGCGTGCGCCACCTCAAGCCGCTCAACCTGCGCACGGTGGCCGACGCCATCGGCATGCATGAATCGACCGTCAGCCGCGTCACCGCCAACAAATACATGCTGACGCCGCGCGGCGTCTTCGAGCTGCGCTATTTCTTCACCGCGTCGATCGCCTCGGCCGAAGGCGGCGAAGCGCATTCGTCCGAGGCCGTGCGCGACCGCATCAAGCAGATGATCGACGAGGAAAAGCCCGCCGACGTGCTTTCCGACGACGCCATCGTCGACATGCTCAAGGAAAGCGGCGTCGATATCGCGCGCCGTACCGTCGCGAAATACCGCGAAGGCATGAACATCCCATCGTCGGTGCAGCGGCGGCGGGAGAAGCGAGCGCTGGCGAACGCCGGCCGCTAGGCCGCCCCCGGAATCTCGACAGTTCTCCACAATTCCCAAGCTTGATTGACAAGCCGCAATGAAGTGGCTAGAAGCCCGCCCGCATGAGCAGGGCGGTAATGCCAGCTTGCGAATGGGTCCGTCAGACAAGGCCGCGGACGGCCAAGAAGGCGACTTGTGATCAACCGGAAAGTTCGGGTCTAAAATCGGCGCGCATGCCGCTGCAAAGCTTGTGCGCGCGCACCACGGGTATAAACTCGGGAACAGTTTGAAGCCTGAGCAAGGAAGGTCAGTTTTCAGATGAATCTACGCATTTCGGGAAAACACATGGACATCGGCGATGCGTTGCGTACGCGCATCAACGACCGGGTCGGCGAGGCGATCGAGAAATATTTCGATCGGGGTTTTTCAGGACATGTCACGGTCATCAAATCGGGGTCGCGTTTCTCCGCCGACTGCATGGTCCGGCTCGATTCCGGCGCTTCGCTGCAGGCGACCGGCGACGCCCAGGATCCGACGCTGGCCTTCGAGGCGGCCGCCGACCGCCTGGAAACACGGCTGCGGCGCTACAAGCGCCGGCTGAAGTCGCGCAATACGGGCAACGGCAATGGCGAAGAGCCGACCGACATCGCCTACACCGTGATGGCTCCTCTCACCGACGATGAGGAAGATATTCCGGAGGACTTCGCTCCGGTCATCGTCGCCGAATCAAGCATGACGCTGCGGACCATGTCGGTGGCTTCGGCGGTCATCGAACTCGACAACAGCGACAGCCCGGTCTTCTTGTTCCGCAACGCCGGAACCGACCATCTCAACATCGTCTACCGCCGGCCGGACGGCAATATCGGCTGGATCGATCCGTCGACGACCAAAGTCGCGCAGGGATAAAAAGCCAGCCGCGCGAGGGGGCGACGACTGGCGCGGCAGGCGAGCAAGGGATTTTTCAAGCATGGATCTCAGTGATCTCATCAGCGTCCCGGCGATCATGCCGGCGTTGAAAGCGAATTCCAAAAAGCAGCTTCTGCAATTGCTGTCGGAGAGGGCCTCGGCGATTTCGGGGATTCCGGAACGGGAGGTGTTCGACACCATCCTGCAGCGCGAGCGGCTGGGCTCGACCGGCGTCGGCAACGGCATCGCCATTCCGCACGGCAAGCTCGCCGGCGTGAAGCGGATCGCCGGCGTCTTCGCCCGACTGGAAACGCCGGTCGATTTCGAGGCGCTCGACGACCAGCCGGTCGACCTGGTGTTCCTGCTGCTTGCTCCGGAAGGCGCCGGCGCCGACCATCTCAAGGCGCTGTCGCGCATCGCGCGCGTGCTGCGCGACGCCGACACCGTGGCCAAGATCAGGGGGACGCGCGACGCGGTGGCGATCCACGCCTTGCTGTCGGACACACAGGCCTCGCACGCGGCCTGAAATCTTAGGATTGAAACCTTCGGAGGGTCGCCGTGGGCGGCCCTTTTCATTTCGAAGGTCAGGAGTCTCGAAGGGCCTGGAGTTGCGTTAGTGGATCGCGACTGTGGTCAGGTCGTTCTCCCGCGCACCCGCCAGCGCCCGGTCACGGGCATCGGAAAGCAGGATCGGCTGGCCGTTGGCGGCAAACAGCGCCCACAGTTCCATACCGGGCGCGATTTCGTCGAGGCCGGGGAAGCGGCCGCGCAGGTCGTCGCTCGACACTTTCCTGAGATAGGCGACCGAACCTTCGCCGAGATGGGCGAGTTCGCCGCTGGTCATGGTGGTCGTTTCGTCAGTTCTGGTCATTTCAAGCCTCCTTGGCGCGAGGACGCCAGGATTGGCCGCCTCGCATAGAGCCATCGGCAAAGATCAGTCTTTCACCGATATGTTTATTTTCCGTACCAGCCGCTCGGCCTCCGGCCGGTCGAGATCGACCGACAACAGGCCGTTCTTCAGTTCCGCCGCGATCACCCGCATGCCGTCGGCCAGCACGAAACAGCGCTGGAACTGGCGCGCGGCGATGCCGCGGTGGAGGAATTCGCGCTCGGTGTCGTCAGTCTGACGTCCGCGCACGATTAGCTGGTTTTCCTCCGTGGTGACATCGAGGTCGCTCTCGGCGAAACCGGCAACGGCCAGCGTGATGCGCAGCCTTTCGGCCTTGCCGTCGGCGGCGTTGAGGCGCTCGATATTGTACGGGGGATAGCTGTCGCCGGACTTCGCCAGACGCTCAAGCGTCTTTTCCATGGCATCGAAGCCCAGAAGAAGCGGGCTGGAGAAGGGCGTCATTCGACTCATTGTTACACTGTCCTCTGAAGAGCGACACAAACTGGAAAAACCCGGATGGCATTTTTCCCGATGGTCTTGATATGGTCCGCCGCGCGATCAAGTTCAAGCCACTGAAATCAGGATGACGTTTCGTTGAACCCGCCATCCTGGTTCAGCACTTCGTTGGAGCATGATCTTGTCCGAAAACCGGTCCCACTTTTCGGGATCATGCTCTAAATCCCGCCCAAAAAGACTCCCCAAAGGAATTGAAATGCCCCAGTCCAGAAAGATCATCATCGACACCGATCCCGGCCAGGACGATGCCGTCGCCATATTGCTGGCGCTCGGCAGTTCGGAGCTGGAGATCGTCGGTATCACTGCAGTTGCCGGCAACGTGCCGCTGAAACTGACCCAGAACAACGCCCGCAAGATCTGCGAACTGGCCGGCCGGCCCGACATCAAGGTCCATGCCGGCGCCATCCGGCCGCTGGCGCGCGAACTCGTCACCGCCGAGGAAGTGCACGGCAAGACCGGCCTGAACGGCCCGCAACTGCCAGAGCCGACCATGCCGTTGCAGGAACAATACGCCGTCGATTTCATCGTCGAGACGCTGATGCGCGAGGAAAGCGGCACGATCACGCTCTGCCCGCTCGGACCGCTCACCAACATCGCGCTGGCGCTGATCCGCGAGCCGAGAATCGCGCCCCGCATCAAGGAAATCGTCTTGATGGGCGGCGGCTTCTTCGAGGGCGGCAATGTCACGCCGGCCGCCGAATTCAACATCTATGTCGACCCGCAGGCCGCCGATCTGGTGTTCAAGTCGGGCATTCCGATCGTGATGATGCCGCTCGACGTCACCCACAAGGCGCTGACCACGTCCAAGCGCACGCAGGCTTTCCGCCAGCTTGGCACCAAGGTCGGCACCGCGACCGCCGAGATGCTGGAGTTTTTCGAGCGCTACGACGAGGAAAAATACGGCACCGATGGCGGGCCGCTGCACGATCCGTGCGTGATCGCCTATCTGATCAAGCCCGAGTTGTTCAAGGGCCGCCACTGCAACGTCAGCGTCGAGACGACCTCCGAGCTCACCATGGGCATGACGGTGATCGACTGGTGGGGTGTCACCAAGCGCAAAAAGAACGCCATGGTGATGCGTGACATCGACCATGACGGCTTCTTCGCGCTGCTGGTCGAGAGGCTGGGGCGACTCAACTGACCGTCGAGGATTACAAGGCGTGCGCCGTCACCCGTTGAACAATCGGTAGGTGTCGACGCCCCGCTTGTGGTGCTGCCGCTCGATGGGGATGATCGAGCCGATAGAGTGAGGAGTCCCCACATCGCCATCGACCAAGACCAGCGCATTGTCGTCTTGAAGACGGACGTCGTAGATATAGTAGATCCCGCGACCAACTGCGGCTTTGGGATTAATAGGTGCCAAGCTGACATGCTCAACTACGCCCGTCACACGTTGCGTTGCAACGACAGGATCGTTCTGCAGCCTTAAGACGGAAGCCCCAACCGCCAGTGCCAAGGCGCAGAAGAAAGCGACGCCGAGGACGGCGTCGCTGTACTCGTATCGCCAAATAAGCAAGTGATTCCGGAAGGAAACGTTTGACTTGTTCATGACTAAGAGTTGTGGGGGCGCTCACAGCTCTTCAATATGCTTGCAAAAATAATTGGGGGGACGGTAGGTCCGTCGCTCACTTCGCCTTCGAGAACGCCAGCCATAGCCCGCCGCCGACCAGGAAGCTTCCGCTGATGCGCGACATCAGCTTGACGCGGCTGGCCGACAGAACGCGCCCGGCGCGGCCCGCGGCAAGCGCGTAGGTCGAATCCGACATGGCGGCGAAGATCATCGCGGTCAGGCCCATCACGACGATCTGTAGCGTGTAATTGCCCTGCGGCGCGATGAACTGCGGGAAGAAGGCGCCGAAGAAGACCAAGGTCTTCGGATTGCTGATCGCCACCAGAAAACCCTGCAGGAAGAAGCCGCCGCGCGGTTTTCTCGCCGTTCCGTCGGGATTGAGCGGGCCCTTGGAGCGGAACATCTGCACGCCCATCCAGATCAGATAGGCGGCGCCGATCAGCCGCACCCACTCGAACCAGTGGCCCATGCCGGCGATCAGCGTGTTGAGGCCGATGCCGACGATGGCGATCATGATCGCGAGCCCGGCCTGGGTGCCGGCGACGTTGGCCAGGCCCGCGCGCGAGCCGTGGCGGATGCTGTTGGCGATGATCAGCGTCACCGTCGGACCGGGCACCAGGATGATGACGATGCAGGCAACGACATAGGTTGCGTAAAGTTCCAGCGACATGGTCTTTCCTTGGACCGACAGAGGTGATGCGGCGGTGGCTGCTGGATCAATGCACGGCGTCACTGTTGGCGCAAGCGGTGCCGACTTGCCCGATTCAGAGGCTGCTCAGCAGGCGCCCGCCGTCCACGGCAATATCGCCTCATAGGCGGCGCCGGCCTTGAGCACAGCGAGGTCGCCGCGTGGGCGGCCGATCAACTGCATGCCCATGGGTCGGCCTTTCTCGTCGAACCCCGCCGGGACGCTAAGCGCCGGGCAGCCGCCCAGGGTGGCGAAGGCGGAGACCTGCATCCAGCGGTGATAGCTGTCCATGGGTCGTCCCGCGACCTCGCGCGGCCAGTGGGTCGTGACGTCGAACGGGAAGACCTGCGCGGTCGGCAGCGCGATCAGGTCGAAACGCTCGAACAGCGAAAGCAGCGTTCGGTGCCACGAGGTGCGCCGGACGCTGGCGGCATGGACCTGCGGCGCGGTCAGGCCCATCGCCTGCTCCACTTCCCAGACAGCCTCGGGCTTCAGAAGTTTGCGTTTTGCCGGGTCGTCGTAGTGCGCCTTCAGCCCGCAGCCGCTGCTCGCCTGGCGCAAGATGACAAAGGCCTGCCAGAGCCCCTCGAAATCGACATCCGGAACCAGGGCCTCGCTGCGGAAGGATGCAGCGGCGAAGCGGGCAAGCGCGGCCTCGCAAAGGTCGAGCACGCCCGGTTCCGTCGGCAGATGGCCGCCGAGGTCGCCCAGCCAGGCGATGCGGCCGCCGGACGCTTTCGCGCCGAAGCCGTCGAGGAACGAACCCTCCTTGGCATATGACAGCGGCGCGTGCGGGTGATAGCCGGCCTGTTCGTCGAGCAAAAGCGCGATGTCGCGAATGTTGCGGCCCATCGGGCCTTCGACGCCCATCTGCGAATGGAAGACATCGAAGTCCGGGCCTGCAGGCACAAGGCCCTGCGAGGGACGGAAGCCGTAGACATTGTTGTAGGCTGCCGGATTGCGCAGCGAGCCGCCGAAGTCGCTGCCATCGGCGACCGGGACCATGTCGAGCGCCAGCGCCACGGCCGCGCCGCCGCTCGAGCCGCCGGCGGTCAGCGCCGGGTCGAAGGCGTTGAGCGTCGGCCCGAAGACCGGATTGTAGGTGTTGGAGCCCAGCCCGAATTCCGGGACATTGGTCTTGCCGATGATGATGGCGCCGGCCTTGCGGACGCGCTCGACGAAGAAATCGTCCACGTCGGGGATGAAATCGGCGAAGATCGGCGAGCCGAAGGTGGTTCTGAGCTCCTTGGTCAGGGCGAGGTCCTTGATGGCGATCGGCAGGCCGAAGAGCGCTCCGGCCTCGCCGCCGCGGGCCAGATGAGCATCGGCCCTGTCGGCCTCGGCCAGGATATCGGCGCGCTCGCGCAGCGAAACGACGGCGTTGACCAGCGGGTTCACCGCCTCGATGCGGTCGAGGAAAGCGCCGGCCACCTCGCGCGCCGACAAATGGCGCTGCCTGATCTTCCCTGCAAGCTCGACAGCGGGGAGGCGGCAGATATCGCCGGCCGGCGGCACTGCGTGCTTGGTGACGGGACGCATGGCCATTACCGCGCCGCCGCCAAGGCGGCGTCGACATCCTTTGCCGGTGGAATTGCCGGCTGCGCGCCGGGTTTCAGGCAGGCGAGCGAGCCAGCCGCGGCGGCGCGGGTGAGCGCCTCCTGAAGCGGCAGGCCGGACGACAGGCCGGCGCCGAAATAACCGCAGAAGGTGTCGCCCGCGCCGACCGTGTCGACCGGCGTGATCTTCAGCGCCGGAACGGTGAGGAAATCGTCCGGCGTGGCGGCCAGCACTCCGTCGCCACCGAGCGTGACGACGATGGCGCGGCCTGTCTTCTTGGCATAGTCGCGCATGCGGGCAGGGCGATCGCGCCCCGAAAGCGCCAGCGCCTCGCCATAGAGATCGAACTCGGTTTCGTTGGCGACGGCATAATCGGCCTTGCCGACGAAGCCGGCGGCCTCGGCACGGAAAGGGGCGGTGTTGAGCACGCTGACAGCGCCCGCCGCGCGCGCCGCGTCGAGTGTGGCGTCGACCGCCTGCAGCGGGATCTCATGCTGCAAGAGCACGACGTCGCCCTTTTTGAGGAAGGCCTTGGCGATATCGCCCGGCACCACCGAATCATTGGCGCCCGGCACGACGGCGATGACGTTCTCTCCATCAGCGCCGACCAGGATCAACGCCGTGCCGGTGGAGGCGAAGCTCTGGCCGACACCGGACAGATCGACATTGCCGGCCTTGAGAAGGGCGAGCGCCTCGGCGGCAAAGCTATCCTTGCCGACCGCGCCTACCATGCGCACTTGCGCGCCGGCGCGCGCCGCGGCCAGGGCCTGGTTGGCGCCCTTGCCGCCGGGCGCGGTGGCGAAGCCGGAACCGCGCACCGTCTCGCCGGGCGCCGGCAAGCGGTCGACATTGGCGATGAGGTCGAGGTTGATAGAGCCGACAACGATAATCAAGAAAGTGCCTCCCGCTGGTTGCGCGGGAGGCTAACGCATGCCCCTGAAAATCGGAACCGATTTTAGAAAGGATCATGCGCAAAATCAAAGTGCTAGGAAGATCTCCACAGGGCCTTGGCCGTCGACTTCACGACGCTACTTGCCCCGCTTCCCAGCCGAGGATGGCGCGTTTGCGCGTCAGCCCCCAGTGATAGCCGGTGAGCGCGCCGGACTTGCCCAACGCCCGGTGGCAGGGCACCACGAAGGACATCGGGTTGGCGCCCACGGCCGCGCCCACGGCCCGGCTGGCGCTGGGTGCGCCGATGCTTGCCGCGATCGAGGAATAGGTGCAGGCCCTGCCCATCGGGATGCGCAGCAACGCTTCCCAGACGCGAAGCTGGAAATCGGTGCCGATCATCACCACGCGCAGCGGCTGGTCGGCGCGCCATTGCGTCGGGTCGAAGACCCGCGCGGCGTAAGCCTGGGTGGCCGACATGTCCTCGACGTAAGTCGCGTTCGGCCAGCGGCCGGACATGTCGGCGAAGGCCGCCCGCTCGCCGCCGGCGTCACAGAAGGCGAGGCCCGCGAGACCTCGGTCGGTGACCATGATCAGCGCAATGCCGAAAGGCGAGATGTGGTAGCCGTAGCGGATGGTGAGGCCCGCGCCCCGGGTCTTGTAGTCGCCGGGCGACATCGCCTCATGGGTGACGAAGAGGTCGTGCAGCCGGCCGGGACCGGACATGCCGAGCTCGAACGAGGTCTCCAGCAGCGGCATGCCGGAATCGAGCAGCCTGCGCGCATGGTCGAGCGTCACCGCCTGCAGGAAGGCCTTGGGCGATAGGCCGGCCCAGCGGGTGAAGAGTTTCTGCAGGCCGGTGGGCGTCTCGCCGACCTCTTCGGCCAGGACCTCGAGCGAGGGCTGGTCGCGATAGTCGAGGCTGATCTTCTCGATGGCGCGGCGCACGACCTCGTAGTCGCTGCCTTCCGGCGTGATGTCGTTCTGGAGGATCGCGGTCGGTTTCATGCGGGTATTCATGGTCATCTGAGCGTTCATGGCAATATCTCCTTGTCCCGAATATCGGCCTTCCAGAACTTTGCCTCCACCCGAAACTTGCCTTCCTGCCATCCACACCCAGATAGAGTGAGCTTCGGGCCGAAAAGGACGATCATGGCCGGCGAAAAGGTCGATATGACCGGGGCAAGGGAAACCTTGCTGATGACGCTCTACGGCAAGGCGCTGGAGAGCCGGCTGCCCAATTCATTGCTTCAGGATCGCTTCGCCGACGAGGCGGTGCGCAAGATCGACTATGATTTCGCAAGGCTCAAGGTCGACGGCAATCTCGGGCTGGGATTTGCAATCAGGGCGAAGACACTGGACGTCTGCGTCGCGGATTTCCTCGCAAGATATCCGGACGCGATCGTGCTGCATCTGGGATGCGGGCTCGATACGCGGATATTTCGCGTCGACCCGCCGCAAGGCGTCGACTGGTTCGACGTCGACTATCCGGACGTCGTCGAGCTCAGGCGCAGGCTCTATCCGTCCAGGGACCGTTACCATCTGATCGCTTCCTCGGTGACCGAACCGGGCTGGCTGGCCGCGGTGCCCCGCAATCGCCTGGCGATCGTGGCGGCCGAGGGGCTGACACCCTATCTTCCAGCCGAGGAGGGACCGCGGCTGCTTGCGCGGCTTGTCTCGCATCTTGCCGGCGGCGAGTTGATGTTCGACGCCTATAGCCGGTTCGGCCTGAAGCTGATGCGCCTCAATCCGGCCATCAAGGCGACCGGCGCCGAAGTTCATTGGGCCATAGAGGATCCGCGCGAATTGGAGCGGGCGGTGCCCAAACTTCGCTTCATCGGCGAGATCCCATCCTACAAGCCGGAGCAAGGGGCGCGCCTGGGCTGGTCGGCGCGTCTGTTCGTCGGTCTCTGGAAGCTCATCCCAGCGATGCGCAAGGTCGGCAGGCTGTTGCGCTACCGGTTCTGAAAGGCTTGTTTGCTCCGAGCATGATCTTGTCCGAAAACCGGCGTCCACTTTTCGCTGACGCGGATCTTCGGTTCGGGATCGTGCTCAGCGTGTCTTGGCGGTCGCCAGCGCGCGCGAGAAGGCGGTGGCAAAACTCTCGCGATCGTCGGGATTGAGGAAGCCGCCGATCGCCACGCTCTTGCCCTGCGCTTCGACGGCCATCTTGGTGATGCCGATCTCGCTGTGGCGGGCGATCGAAAACCGCGTCCAGAACGGATTGAAATGATGCGCTTCCGAACGACCGGACGGCGCTGTCTTGCGAATGTCGAGACTGGTGCGCGAGACCGAGATTTCCTCGCGGGCGCGCGCGGCCCGGTAATTGGCGCGGAAGGCGATGTAGACGGCGATCACGTCGAGGCCGAAGAAGCCGAACACCGGCCAGGCGCCGTGCGCCAGGAAGAAGGCGCCGGTGACCGCCCAGCCGAACAGAAGCGCTCCCATCAGGATCAGGAAGCCGGTGCGGCCGAGCGAGCGGTGCGGCGTCAGCAAGGCCTGGAAAAATGGCTCGTCGGCCTGGAACGAGGCGTTTGTGTCGCTCATGAGGGAATATTATAGGAAGGAAATGGCGCCTCCCAAGTCGAAAAAATCCGTAGCTGTCAAAAAGTCTCAACCCTCCACTGCCGGTGGCAGCCGGGCGCCTGGTCGGCGGCCGCGAAAGGCCGGCTCGCGGTCGCTCTATAGCCCCGCCGAGGTGCATGAGATCTTCCGGCGCTTTTCCGTGCAGCGGCCTGAGCCGAAAGGCGAGCTCGACTATGTCAACGCCTTCACGCTGCTGGTCGCGGTGGTGCTGTCCGCGCAAGCGACGGACGCCGGCGTCAACAAGGCGACGAAGGCGCTGTTCGCGGCGGCCGACACGCCGGCCAAGATGCTGGCGCTGGGCGAGGCCAAGGTCGGCGATTACATCCGCACCATCGGTCTGTGGCGCAACAAGGCGAAGAACGTGATCGCGCTGTCGAAGGCGCTGATCGACGACCATGCGGGCCAGGTGCCGCAGGATCGCGACGAGCTGGTGAAGCTGCCGGGCGTCGGACGCAAGACCGCCAATGTCGTGCTCAACGTCGCCTTCGGCGAGCACACCATGGCGGTCGACACGCATATCTTCCGCATCGGCAACCGGATCGGGCTGGCACCGGGCAAGACGCCGGAGCAGGTCGAAGAAGGGCTGCTCAAGGTCATCCCGGCTGAATTCATGCGCCATGCGCATCACTGGTTGATCCTGCACGGCCGCTATGTCTGCAAGGCGCGCAAGCCCGATTGCCCGGCCTGCGTCATCGCCGATATCTGCAAGTCCAAGGAAAAGACCACCGACGTGCCGGCCCCGCTGGTGCCGATCGCGCCGCTGGACGAGACGTTTCCGGCCGAGGCCTAAAGCGGTGTTCTAATAACCGTAGCCGCGCGCCATGGCCGCGGCAAAAACCGGAATGAGCAGGAAGATGAAGCCCTCGGCGCGGACATAGTTCTTCACCGAGGCCAATTCCGCCGCCGGCACCGCGAAAGACGGATTGCCGCTCGCCTGCTTGTTCCAGGAGAGGAAGCGCATGGTCGGCACGATCGACAGCAGGCCGACGATGGCGAAGGCCGCCATCTTTGCCCAGAACATCCAATTGTAGACGTAGAATTCCCAGCCTTTCAGACCGAAGAACACCCGGCAGACGCCGACGATGACGATGAGCGCGGCGACGATGCCGTAGTGGCGGTCGATGCCGGCAAGGCGCTTCAGCGTCGCCGCCGCCAGATCGCCGCGCACCAGCACGAACTCCGCGCCGATGATGCCGGCCAGCGAGAACACCAGAAGGTGATGCGCGATCGCCAGCAACAGGTCTGTGGTGTCCATGGTTCTTCCTTCGGTAGACTTGCGCTTTTGGGTCGGCTTCGCGCGCAAACTAGCATCGCCGGGCGAAAAGCCCATAGCGATGCAGCCGTGCCATGGCCGTTATGGCTGGAAGAGCCAACGCATTGGCCTGGCTCTTGATCGAGCGTGCTGTTTTGCTAAGCGCTGTCGCGTCGATGGAGGGCAATGCCATGAGCATCAGGACGGAAGCCGGCGTGCCGCTTCTCGAAACAGCGCGCACCGTTTTGCGGCCGCACAGGCTGGACGATTTTGAAACCTATGCCGTCATGTGGGCGGAGCCCGCCGTCACCCGTTTCATCGGCGGCAAGCCGCGCACGCGCGAGGAGAGCTGGATGCGCTTCCTGCGCCATGCCGGCCTGTGGTCGCTGATCGGCTACGGTTTCTGGGCGATCGAGGACAAGGAGACGAAGCGCTTCATCGGCGAGGCCGGGTTCCACGATCTGAAGCGTGAGATCGAGCCGTCAATCGAAGGCGTGCCGGAGGCAGGCTGGGCGCTGGCCTCAGAGGCGCATGGCCAGGGGCTTGCAAGCGAAGTCGTCGGGCGGATCGTCGCCTGGAGCGACGAGGCGTTGGGGCAGGCGAGAACCGTCTGCATCATCGATCCGGAAAACGGCGCGTCGCTCAAGGTGGCCGAGAAGAACGGCTATCGCGAAATCCTGCGCACCACCTATCACGAAAAGCCGACGATCCTGTTGGAGAGGCCGGCCGGATCGAGCGGCGCCAAGGCCTAACCAGCTTTGCGGCGCAGGGTCTTGGCCAGCGTGTCCCAGGCATCCGTCACCGCACCCTGTGCCGTGTGCCCGCCGTGCAGGACCGTGACCGCATCGAATGGCTGGGGTCGCGCGATCGCATAGCCCTGTGCGTAATCGACGCCGATCGCTTTCAAGGCTTCGACGATGCCGTCGCTTTCGACGAATTCGGCGATGGTGCGTTTTCCGGTCACCTTGCCGATATGATGGATCATCTCGACCATCGCGCGATCGATGCGGTCGTCGAGCATGTCCTTGACGAAGCCGCCGTCGATCTTGAGGTAATCGACCGGCAAATGCTTCAGATAGGCGAAGGACGACATGCCGGAGCCGAAATCGTCGAGCGCGAAGCGGCAGCCCAGCCCGCGCAGGTCGGCGATGAAACGCATGGCCTCGGTCAGATTGGCGATGGCGCTGGTTTCGGTGATCTCCAGGCAGATCGTTTCGGGCGCAATGGCGTGCGCGGCGAACTGCTCGCGCATGAAGCCGAGAAACGTTTCGTCGCCGAACGTGGCGCCGGAGAGATTGATCGCGCAGGTGGATATCGGCGTCGCGCGCGGATCGGCGCGTCTGGCCGCCAATGTGGCGAAAGCGTTGCGCACCACCCAGCGATCGATCGCGGGCATCAATCCGTAGCGCTCCGCCGCCGGAATGAAGCTCTGCGGGGTGACGAAGCTGCCGTCGTCGTCGGTCAGCCTGAGCAGGATTTCGATATGCGCGCCTGGCTCGGCAATATCGTCCCGCAGCGGCGCGATCTCCTGCGCATGCAGCCTGAAGCGGTTCTCGTCCAGTGCGGCATGCAGGCGCTGCACCCAGGCCATCTCGCCGAAGCGCTCGCGCAACGCCGTGTCGCCGTCGCTGTGGATCTGGACGCGGTTGCGGCCCTTTTCCTTGGCCATGTAGCAGGCGACATCGGCGGCGCGCAGCACCTCCTCCAGCGTCATGCCGACATTGGCGACTTCGACCATGCCGATGCTGACGCTGGTGTTGAAGGGACGACCTTCCCAGGAAAAGTGCAGATCCTGGACCGTCGCGCGCAACCGTTCGGCGGTGGCGGCGGCACAGTCGGTATCGCAATCGAAGAGCAGCACGCCGAACTCGTCGCCGCCCAGCCTCGCCAGGATGTCGCCGGGCGGCAGCTCATTGGCGAGCAGGACCGAGATCTGGCGCAGCAGCTGGTCGCCGGCGGCATGGCCGCAGGTATCGTTGACCAGTTTGAACTGATCGAGGTCGAGATACATCAGCGCGTGCCGGCGCGGCCTTTCCGGCGCTTCGGAGATCGCGCTCGCCAGACGGTTCTCGAAGTCGCGGCGGTTGACGAGACCGGTCAGCGCATCATGCGATGCCTGCCACGACAGCCGCTCGATATAGTCCTGCTCACGTGTCATGTCGTGCAGGGCAAGGACGCACCCCAGGATCGTGCCGGAGACGATCAGCGGAGCACCGTTCAGCGCCACCGGTACGACCGAACCGTCGGGACGCTCCAGAAGCTGCGGGCGCACATTGGAGCGGCGCGGCTCGCCCGCCAGCGGGCGCGGGACCAGATCGGTCTCCTCGACGCCGCTGTCCTTGTCGACGAGCCGGAACAATGAGGCGACCGGCTTGCCCTTGGCGGCGGCCAGCGAACAGGCAAGCAGCCTTTCCGCTCCGGTATTCATATAGTCCAGCCGCCCCTCGGCATCGGTGCTGATGACGGCTTGGCCGATCGAAGCCAATGTGATCTGGGCACGCTCGCGCTCGGCATTGAGAGCGTTCTGGAAGGCCTGGCGCTGCTTCATCAGCTTGCGCGTGCGCCAGACGGCAAGCAGGATAAGCAGTGCGGCGGTGGCGAGATTGGCGGCCGTCAGCGCCATCTTGATGAAGCGCGATCCCTTACCCAGACTGTCGGAAAAGGCTTTGGAGAGTGGCCCAATCCGGAGATCGAGCTGGTGGATTTGCGCCTTCCAGAGACTGATCTCGGCCGTCGAGGCCGGTCCGTTCTCGAGCCTGCGATGCATGTCGTCGCCAAGGCTTTCGATGGCGAGGATCATTTCGTCGGCCGTAGCCCAGTGGCGGATGGCGATGTCGAGATAGCTCACGGCGCGAAAATTCCGGAACAGCCAGATCATGCCGGCGACATCGTCGGGATGGTTGTTGCCGCCAAGAAAGCCGAGCCTGGCCGCATTCGCGTCGGGCTCGGCCTGTTCGAGCGCAAGCCGCGCGGCGCGATCGGCCAGCGGCACGGCGATGGCTTGACGATATTCGCTGAAATACTCTCCCCGGCCGGTGTCGGCATAAAGGCTGAGGAAATAGATGGCGTGCTTCTGTCCCTTCGACCATTGGCTTTCGCCGCCGACATAGGCGCGGACAGCTGACAGCGTGTGGAGGCTAAGCGTCGCAACCAGTGCCTGGATCAGGACGACCGCGACGAAAGGCCAGACCAGCCCGATGAGACGCGGGGCGGCATCGGTCGATGACAGCTTCATCCCATTCCCATGGAGCGTGCGCGGGCTCCCTCGGTGTCTGTCCGACTGGCTCATCCGCCGGTTGAGACGATGTTTTTCCCCACATGTCGTCCGGTTACTGGCGACATCAATCCAGATAGCGTGCCTGGCTTAACAGCCGATAAATTTGTTCAGTATTTGTTTTATGAGTTGTTGCTCAGCAACAAAAGGATGCGTACGCCGCTTGATGCCGATATTTTGTGCATAGTGTCGATCCAGAGTGCGGGGACCCGGAAGAAAAAGCCGGCAACATCAATCCGATAGCGCTGCGCGGCAGCCGCGTCTCAGCGCTTGGTCTTGGATTTGTTGAGGGCCACGGCCTCGCGGACGAGCGCCTTCAGGGCATCGGCGTCGACCGCGTCGCCTTCCTTGAAATCGATGGCGCGCCTGGTGTTGCCTTCGAGGCTGGAGTTGAAGAGCTTCTTGGGATCGGACAGCGCCGCGCCTTTGGCGAAGGTCAGCTTGACGACGGCCTTGTAGGTCTCGCCGGTGCAGATGATGCCGGCATCCTCCCAGACCGGCACGCCGCGCCATTTCCATGTCTCTACGGCTTCCGGCGCGGCTTGCCTGATCAGGGTGCGGAGCCGGGCAAGCGTCTCGCCGCGCCAGTCGCCGAGTTCCTTGATCCTTCCGTCGATCAGCTCGGATGCGGACTTGTCGTCCTGCGCGCTGCCTTCTTGCATATCCGGTTCTCCTTCGGGCTGGATAAGAGATCGCCACCATGGCCTTTTCAGGGAGGCGACGCTTGATCTTTCGTGCGCTTACATCCGTTCGCCGGGCAACTGGCTGGCCTGCTTCACCCAGGAAATGAATTGCTCCTCGTCGAGCCGGTCGCTCTCATGGATGTGGAAATAGCGCGTGTCCCTGCTCTTGGATTCGACAGGCGGCACGGGTTCCAGCGACAGGCCGCGGAAGAAGGCCACCTTGATGTATCTGGCGAAGCAGTGGACGCCGAGGAACCAGCCTTCGCCTTCCATTCCGTAGAAGGGAGAGTTCCATTTGACGGCCTTCTGCACGTTGGGAACGGCCTCAACGATGAGCTGGTCGAGCCGGTGCCCGACCTCGCTCTTCCAGCCCGGCATCGCCGCGATATAGGCCTGCACGGAAGCATCGCCAAAGCCCTTGGCGATCTGCGGGTTGCCGCCTGAAAGCAGGACAGGTTCCGCGTCCACGGATCGCGCAACCTTTGCTTTTGCCTTCGCCATCAGGCCGATCCCGTTCGCTCGCTCGTCTGCTCGCTGCGCCATCTGACGGCATAGGGCAGCACGAACATGTAGAGCCCGCTGAACAGCAGCAGGAAAAGCGGGATCAACGGCGAATAGACGATCCAGGCGGGCGGTGGGCCCATGGCCATGGCGGCGAAATTGGCAATGACGGTGACGGTGAAGATGATCGACAGCCAGCGGTGAAGCTGCCTGATCCATTTGCTCCAGTTCAATCTAACCTCCCTTGCAAATGACGATACGGATCGAGCTGCCTACCAGCGCGCCAGCTGCGAAAGCTGAATGAGGTTGCCGCAGGTGTCGTTGAGCTGGGCGATGGTCGCGCCGGTCACCGCGGTCGGCGCCATGGCAAAGCTGCCGCCATTGGCCTTGATGCGCTCATGGTCGCTCTTGATGTCGTCGGTGAACAGCATCAGCGCCGGCTGGCCCTGCCTGAAGATGGCCTGCTGATAAGTCTTTGCCGCCGGATTGTCGTTGAGGGCCAGCTGCAGTTCAGTGCCGTCCGGATCGTCAGGCGAGGTGACTGTCAGCCAGCGAAAAGGCCCGTTGGTGAAGTCGGCCTTCTTGGTGAAGCCCAGGACGTCGGTGTAGAAACGAAGAGCCTTTTCCTGGTCGTCGACATAGATGCTGGTCAGCTTGATCTTCATTGTCGTGTCTCCATTGCTTGCGCCCGCGGTTTGCCGCCCCGCCAGGACCGTGTCTGTCTTTTGAAGCTTCGGCGGACTTCAATCGATCCGCGAAAGCAGCTGCTCCAGGGCGGTGAAGTTGCGCTTCCAGCCCACCGTGGCGCCGCGGTAGTACGGCTCCTGATCGGTGCGGAAGCCGACCTGCTCCATGCGCAGATGCGTGCCCGTGCCAGTCGGGGTGAGCGTCCAGGTGACGACGCTCTCGAGGTCCTTGGTGTCCCAGCTGTAGGACAGGGTCCTGTTGGGCTCGACCGTCCGCACCTGGCAGTCGACGCCTCCCCATTCCGCGCTCAGACTGAAGCGATGGTCCACGACCGGCTTGAAGCTGTTCTTCATCAGCCACTCCTCGATGAGATGCGGTTGGGTGAGCGCGCGCCAGATCTTTTCCGGCGGAAAAGGTATCTCGCGCTCGACGATGACGGAGCGCGTTGCGGCCGGCACTTCATTCATTGATCCATCCTTTTGAGCAGTTCCTCCAGATCGTCGAACCGGCTTTCCCAAAACCCCGCCATGTCGCGCGTCCAGTCCATCAACGGCGCCAGCGCCTTGAGCTGGGCGCTGTAATGGGTCTGGCGGCCCTCATGGCGGTCGCGCACCAGGCCCGCCTCCTTGAGGACGCCGAGATGCTTCGACACCGCCGGCTGCGATACGCCGGCCTGCGCGGTCAGGGCACCGACCGTCTGCTCGCCCTGGCGGCAGAGACGTTCGAAGATGGCGCGCCGTGTCGGATCGGCAAGCGTCCTGAACAGTATATCGTGCGAGGCCGACATCTCAATCAATAACCCGTTGGCTATTGATTACGTATAACCACTGGGATATGTATGAGTCAAGCAGCGAATCGCCAGCCGCAGCAAAGCGACCGCAACAAAGGGGCCGCTGCCCAGGGAATGGCTTTGGGCCTATACCGACACGCCGGCACGACCTTTCCCGAACGACACCGAATAGGATGGTTGCTTTATGCCGGATCGACCACCGGAACGGTCAGATCCCTAAGCAGCGTCGAAAGCTCCGGTTCGTCGATGAGCAGGGCGGCGTCGGCTGCTGGAAGCCATGCACGCTGCCGGTTCGCGGCTTCCTGCCAGTCGGCAAGCTCCTCGGTGACCTCGAGCAAATAGACCGCGACGTCCACGCGAATGAAGCCATTGGTCATGCGTTTCCAATAGGAATAGGTGCCGGCAGGCTGCTTCAGCGTCCTGCCGAGAACGCCTGCTTCTTCCTGGGCTTCGATCGTTGCCGCCTTGCGCCCGCTCTTGCCCTTCATCGGCCAACCCTTTGGCACAATGAAGCGCCGTGTGGTGCGTGAGGTGACCAGCAACACTTCCAGGTTGCCGTCTTCCCGCAAGCGATACGGAATGGCCGCCACCTGGCGGATCCGTTGGCCTTTCTTGGCTCTGCGAACTGCTTTCTTCTTGGTTGTTGCCATCCCAAATTCCGGTGAGAGCAGCATCCCTGCCATACGCTCTCGCGCGGCAAAAACCTGTCCTCCTGCAAACCCTAGAGCGTTTCACCGTTTCACGGAAACGACGAACCGCTCTATCTCTTTAGTTTTGACGCAATTCCGACGGAAAACCGTGTCACACTTTTCCTGGAACTGCTCTAGAACCACCGCCCTGCAATCCGGCAATTTGCCAGCAAGTAAGTCGGCTAATAAACTGAAAAAAACAAAATGTCAGCGGCAAACCCGTGAAATCGTGTTGCCGACCGCTTCCATCCGACAGGTCTTGTCATATACCGGCACATCGGGCTTGGGCTTGGGCGCGCTCTGCCGGTCAAGCTCGCGATACAATTGCTGTTGCTGCTGGTATTGCTGCCGCTGCAAGCGGTTCTGCAACTGCTGCAGCTGGTTCTGCTGCACCAATGCGTCGCGATTCGTCGGGATGACGATCTGCGCATGAGACGCCGCAACCTGAGAAATCGCGGCCGCCAGCACGGCGCCTGCCAGAACAGCCTGAATGTGACGAAGCATCCGCACGGCTCCCATAGGAAAAACCATGCACTTCATATAGTGCGGGCGGCCAATAACGCCATGGGCACTGCGAAACGTGATGCGGCCCACGGAAGCCGGGCGATTGGCTATGCCGTGACGCCGGCGCTGGAGGTCGGGGCCGACATCCCGGTCAGCGACATCGCCAGCTTCCGCATCTACGGAAAGGCCGGCGTCGAATTCTCCACCAAGCAGTGGGCGATCGAGGGGCGTTTCGCCGCCGCCGAGAATCTGCCCGGCAACCCGGCATTGCACTTGACGGAAGCCATCGATTCGCCGCTCTATCGGGTCGGCGCCGGGCTGGAGCTCAATGGCGTCAACGGCGTTGGTCTGGCGGTCAGGTACAACGGCGCCTTCGGGGAAACGGTCAAGCAGAATGCGGTCAGCGCGTCTCTCAAGGTCAGCTTCTAGCTGACGCGGGGCGGCGGCCAAGAAGGGAAGTCATGAGGACGAAGTACGCGTATCTCGCGGCGGTGCTGGCAGCCGCCTGCATTGCCGGTGTGCCGGCGGCGGGATTTGCCGCGCAGAACAAGGGCGACAAGGTGGCGCCAGCGGCCCAGCCCGCCGACGCAGCGGCCAAGCCGCAACTGCCGGGCGGCGCCTCGGCGCTGTCGGAAACGCATGGCGACTGGACGGTCAATTGCCAGGTCACCGGCACCAGCAAGGTCTGCAGCCTGTCGCATCAGCAGTTCAACAAGCAGAGCGGCCAGCGGCTGCTGGCGATCGAATTGACGACCAAGACAGGCCAGGACGCCGCCGGAACGCTGGCGCTGCCCTTCGGGCTTGCCCTGGCCAACGGCATTTCGCTCGAGATCGACGACAAGAAGCTGGACGGGACGCTGCAATTCAACACCTGCCAGGCGGTCGGCTGCCTGGTGCCGGTGACGTTCGATGCCGATACCACGCCGCTCTTGCAGAACGGGACCACGCTGAAGATCAACGCCACGGCGGCCGACACGACGCAGCCGATCTCCTTCACCATCTCGCTCAACGGCTTCGGCAGCGCGCTGGCGCGGACGGCGGACCTGTCGGCGGACTAGTTTGTCAGAGACCGGCCGGCTGAACGCTTCGTCATCCACGGGCGAAGCAAGGAGCGAAGCGACGCGGCGCAGACCCGAGGATCCATTCCGTGACATAGGAGCGCCGCCCACGGTGCAGAATTCTGCACCGCTGCGCTCTACAATCCAGGTTACGGAATGGATCCCAGGGTTTCCGCGACGCCGCTTCGCGGCTGCTCCGCCCAGGGATGACGAGGTTGGAAGGCTTCGGCCAACCACCACGGCTTGCCTCGCTACTCCACCTCGCGCAGACGGTAGCCGACGCCGGTCTCGGTGATGATGTAGCGCGGCTGGTCCGGCGTCTTCTCGATCTTCTGCCGCAGCTGGCGCACATAGACTCTCAGATACTGGACGTCGGTGGAGTCGTTCCAGATCTGCTTCATCAGGAACTGGTGCGTCAGCACCTTGCCGGCATACTGCACGAGCATGCGCAGGATGTCGTATTCCTTGGGCGACAGTTTCACTTCCTTGTCCTCGACCTTGACGATGCGCTTCACCAGGTCGACGGAAAGGTCGCCGGTGTGGAACACCGGCTTCTCGCCCTGCTGCTGGAATTTGTGGCGCAGCGCCACGCGAATGCGCGCGACCAGCTCGTTCATGCCGAAAGGCTTGGTCACATAGTCATCGGCGCCGAGCTCGAGCGCGGCGACGATACCGGCCTCGTCGGTGCGGCTGGACAGGATGACGACCGGAACGTCGAGGCCGTCGCCGCGCCATTTGCCGAGCAGCTCGAGGCCAGTCATGCCGGGCAGGCCGAGATCGAGCAGGATAAGGTCGGGCCGTTCGGCCTGCATGAGTTCGATCGCCGCCTTGGCGTTAGGCGCCTCGGAGACCGCGTAGCCCTGGCTGCCGAGGCCGACGCGCAGCAGTTTGCGGATCGGCGGTTCGTCGTCGACGACCAGGATGGAGACGGTCTGGTTCGTCATGCCGCGTCGTCCGTAAGGGGTGCGCCGAGCGCCGGCAACTCAGCCGGCACCGGCATGCGGATGATGAAGATCGCGCCCGGACGGTCGGTGCGGTTGGCCGCCGCGATCGTGCCGCCCATCGCCTCGATGAAGCCGCGGCTGATCGACAGGCCGAGACCCGTGCCGGCGCGCACCTGGTCGCGCTTGCGCACGCGGTAGAAGGAGTCGAATATCCGCTCCAGGTCGTCGGGCGGAATGCCCGGTCCCTCGTCCATCACCTGCAGGATGACGGCGCCGTTGTCGACCCAGGCCTGCAGCCGGATGGCCGAGCCGGGCGAGGCGTATTTGGCGGCATTGTCGAGGAGGTTGAACAATGCCTGCTCGAACAGAACGGGATCGAGCTGCAGCATCGGCAGGTCGGCCGGAATGTCGGTTTCTATTCTGTGCTCGGCGGTGATCTTCCGCGCCCGGTTCAGCGCCGATCCAACGACATCGCCGACATAGTGGAATGCGTGGTTTGGCTCCATCGCGCCCGACTCGATCCTGGTCATGTCGAGCAGATTGGCGATGAAGCGGTTCAGCCGCTCCGCTTCGCTGACGACCGTCGCCAGAAGTTCGTCGCGATCGTTTTCCGGCAGCGCCGGCGCGAATTCCTTCAGGGTGCCGGCCGCGCCCATGATCGCGGCAAGCGGCGTCTTCAAGTCATGCGAGATCGAGGTGAGCAGCGCCGAGCGCAAGCGGTCCGCTTCGGCGGCCAGCCTGGCGCGGTCGACATCGGCGACGAGTTGGACGCGCTCGATGGCGACCGCTGCCTGGTCGGCCAGGGCGTCGAGCAGCCGCTGCTGCTCGGGCGTCAGCAGGGGCCCCTGCTTGTCGTTGTCGAGGCCGACCACGCCGATCGCGGTGCGCCCCGTCCGCAGGGGGAGATAGAGGCGTTTCGCGCCAGGCAAGGTGTCGGCGCCGCGGCCGGCGGCACGGTTGTGCTCCCAGGCCCAGCGGGCGGCCGCGATATCGGCTTCGGCCAGCGTGTCGTCCGGCGGATAGCCGGCCTTGACGGTGATGGTGCCGTTTTCCGGCAGGAGCAGCACGACGCGGAGCTTCAGCATCGAGGCGATCTGGAAGGCGGTGGCCCACAGCACGTCGTCGAGCGTGCCGGCGCCGGCGAGCTTCTTGGAGAAGGAGTAGATGTCCTCGGTGGCGCGCGCCCGCGAGCGGGCGGCAACCGCCTGGCGCTGAACACGCGCGGTCAGGTTGCTGGCGATCACGGCTACGACGAGGAAGACCGTGAAGGCGACGATGCTTTCCGGATCCCTGATCGTCAGCGTGTAGCGCGGCTCGAGGAAGAAGAAATTGAAGGCAAGCGCGCTGAGAAAACACGCATAGAGCGCCGGCCAGAGCCCGAAGGTCACGGCCGCGGTCAGCACGGCCAGAAGAAGGACGCTGGCAAGATTGCGGACGTCGAGGAACTGGTCGAGGATCGAGCTGACGGCTAGCGCGCCGGCGACATAGGCCGTCGAGAACAGATAGGGCCAGATCTGGACAGGCTTCTGCTCGGGCGCGGCCTTGACCCGTGCCGGCGGTGTGTCGCCATCGCGCTCGGCGCCTGAAATGACATGGACGCTGATGTCGCCGGCATTGCGGATCAGGTCATAGGTAAGCGAGCCCTCGATCAGCTCGCGCCAGCGCGAGCGGGTCGGCCTGCCGACGACGATATGGGTGAAGTTGTTCGCCGTCGCGTGGCGCACGATGTCCTGGGCGACGTTCTGACCGGGAATGGTGGCGATCTCGGCGCCGAGCTGTTCGGCAAGGCGCAGATTCCTGGCCAGGCGGTCCTTGTCCTCCTCGGACAAGCCGGCGAGCCGCGGCGTGTCCACGTGCAGCGCCGTCCAGGGCGCGCGCAGCCGGTCGGCGAGCCGGCGCGCATAGCGGATGCGGGCCGCCCCGCCAGGTTGCGAGTCGACGCAGACGAGAACCCGCTCGCCGGCCGCCCACGGGCCCGGAATGGCATGCGACTGCATGTGGTTGAGCAGCTGCTCGTCGACGCGCTGGGCGGTGCGGCGCAGGGCCAGCTCGCGCAGCGCCGTCAGATTGCCCGGCGAAAAGTAATTCTCGATCGCGCGCTGCGCGGTGTTGGGGAAATAGACCTTGCCGTCCTGCAGACGTTTGATCAGGTCGTCGGGTGTGAGGTCGATGATCTCGATGTCATCGGCCTCGTCGATGAGGGAATCGGGAACCGTCTCGCGCACCCGGACGCGGGTGATCTGGGCGACGACGTCGTTCAGGCTTTCGACATGCTGGATGTTGAGCGTGGTATAGACGTCGATGCCTTGCGCCAGGATCTCCTGCACATCGAGATAGCGTTTGGGGTGCCGGCTGCCGGGCGCGTTGGTGTGAGCAAGCTCGTCGACCAGGACCAACGCAGGGCGCCGCTTCAGGATGGCGTCGATGTCCATCTCGTCGAGCGTCTGGCCGCGATACTCGACCAGGCGGCGCGGGATCGCCTCATAGCCGTCGACCAGGGCCTGGGTTTCCTTGCGGCCATGGGTCTCGACGATGCCGATCACGACGTCGATGCCGTCGGCGCGGCGGGCGCGGCCCGCCATCAGCATCTCATAGGTCTTGCCGACGCCGGGCGCGGCGCCGAGAAATATGCGCAGACGGCCACGGCCCTCGCGCTCGGCATGCTCGAGGAGCGCGTCGGGGGAGGGTCGGTTCTTAGGGTCGGTCCTGTCGTCCGGCATCAGGTCCAATCATGAATTGCGCCGGGGATCGTGTCGATCCCCGGCGCGGGTGGATTACTTCAGCTCGTCCAGCGCCAGGTTCAGCGCCAGCACGTTCACCACCGGCTCCCCGAGGACGCCAAGCTCGCGGTCCTCGACATGGCTGTCGACCAGCGCCTTCACCTTGGCCTCGTCCACGGCGCGGGCCTTGGCGACGCGCGGCACCTGGAAATAGGCGGCCTCCGGGCTGATGTCGGGATCCAGGCCGCTGCCCGAGGTGGTGACGAGGTTCATGGGCACCGGCTGATTCGGGTTCTCGGCCTTCAGCTTCCCAGCGTCACCCTTGATGCGGTCGATGAGCTTGGGGTTGGTAGGGCCGAGATTCGATCCGCCCGAGGACGCGGCGTTGTAACCGTCACCGGCCGCCGACGGCCGGCCGTGGAAATAGCGGTCGCTGGCGAAAGCCTGGCCGATCAGGCTGGAGCCGATGACCTTGCCATCCTTTTCGATAAGGCTGCCATTGGCCTGGTTCGGAAACAGCGCCTGGGCGATGCCGGTCATGCCGATCGGATAGACGAGGCCGGTCAGCACGGTGAAGAAGACGATCATGACAAAGGCGGGTCTAAGTTGCTTGAACATCGGGGCAAATCCTTATGCGAGGCCTAGGGCCGTGACGATCAGGTCGATCGCCTTGATGCCGACGAACGGCACGACGATGCCGCCGAGGCCATAGATCAGCAGATTGCGGGTGAGCAGCGAGCCCGCCCCGATGGCGCGATATTTCACGCCTTTCAGCGACAGCGGGATCAGCGCGATGATGATCAGCGCGTTGAAGATGATGGCCGACAGAATGGCGCTCTGCGGCGTCGCCAGATGCATGACGTTGAGCGCCTGCAGCGGACCGGTGGACTGGCCGGGCGCGACGTAGAAGACCGCGAACATCGCCGGGATGATGGCGAAGTACTTGGCCACGTCGTTGGCGATGGAGAAGGTCGTCAGCGAGCCGCGCGTCATCAACAGCGCCTTGCCGATCTCGACGATCTCGATCAGCTTGGTCGGGTCGGAGTCCAAGTCTACCATGTTGCCGGCCTCGCGCGCGGCGACGGTGCCGGTGTTCATGGCGACGCCGACATCGGCCTGGGCCAGCGCCGGCGCGTCGTTGGTGCCGTCGCCGCACATGGCGACCAGCTTGCCCTTGGCCTGCTCCTCGCGGATCAGCGACAGCTTGTTCTCGGGCGTTGCCTGGGCGAGGAAGTCGTCGACGCCGGCTTCGGCGGCGATGGCAGCCGCGGTGAGCGGGTTGTCGCCGGTGATCATCACCGTGCGGATGCCCATCTTGCGCAGCTCCGCGAAACGCTCGCGGATGCCGCCCTTGACGATGTCCTTGAGGTGGACGACGCCGAGCAGGCGGCCGTCGCGCTCGACCGCCAGCGGCGTGCCGCCGGCCTTGGCGATCTCGTCGGCGATCACCTGCAGGTCGCGGATCTTTTCGGTCGTCGGACGCGTGCCATGGGCGGCGACGGTCGCCTGATTGACGTGGTTGAGCACCGCATCGACCGCGCCCTTGCGCACCGACGAACCGTCGACGTCGACACCGCTCATGCGAGTCTGCGCGGTGAAGGGCACGAAGGCCGCGTGCAAGGTTGCCATGTCGCGGGCGCGGATGGCGTATTTCTCCTTGGCGAGCACGACGATCGAGCGGCCTTCCGGCGTCTCGTCGGCTAGCGATGCAAGCTGTGCTGAATCGGCCAGCTCCTGCTCGGTGACGCCTTTGACCGGACGGAACTCGGTTGCCTGGCGGTTGCCGAGCGTGATGGTGCCGGTCTTGTCGAGGAGAAGCGTGTCGACGTCGCCGGCGGCCTCGACGGCGCGGCCGGACATGGCGAGCACGTTGAAGCGCACCAGGCGGTCCATGCCGGCGATGCCGATGGCCGACAGCAGCGCGCCGATCGTGGTCGGGATCAGCGTCACGAAGAGCGCAACGAGGATCGTCACCGAGATATAGCCGCCCGAATAGGAGGCGAAGCTCGGGATGGTCGCGGTGGCCAGCACGAAGATCAGCGTCATGCCGACAAGCAGGATGTTGAGCGCGATCTCGTTCGGCGTCTTCTGGCGCTCGGCGCCCTCGACCAGCGAGATCATGCGGTCGAGGAAGGTCTGGCCGGAAGCGGCTGAGATGCGCACGCGGATCCAGTCGGACAGAACCTGGGTGCCGCCGGTGACGGCCGAACGGTCGCCGCCGGATTCGCGGATGACGGGCGCGGATTCGCCGGTGATCGCCGCTTCGTTGACCGAGGCCACGCCTTCGATCACCTCGCCGTCGGATGGGATGATGTCGCCGGCCTCGACCAGCACGACATCGCCGACCTTCAGGCTGGTGCCCGGCACCAACTTGAATTTGTTGCGGTCGCCGTTGGTGAGCAGCTTGGCCTGGGTTTCGGTGCGCGCCTTGCGCAGCGAGTCGGCCTGCGCCTTGCCGCGGCCCTCGGCCACCGCCTCGGCGAAATTGGCGAACAGCACGGTGAACCACAGCCAGATGATGATCTGCAGCGTGAAACCGAGATCGCCGCCGCCGGCGATCAGATCGCGGATGAAAAGCACGGTGGTCAGCAGCGAGACGACCGCAACGACGAACATCACCGGATTCTTGACCAGTGTGCGCGGATCAAGTTTGCGGAAGGCGCCGCCGATGGCGGGCACCAGGATGCGCGCATCCATGATAACAGCGGATTTGGACTGGCTCATTTTTGGGCTCCAGTATCGGTTATGTTGGACGGCGCCGGGTGTTCGGTCTTCGGGAAAAGGCGCGGAAGGCCGATGGCCAGCAGCCACAGCACGAACAGCACGGCCGCCATGCCGAGAAAGGTCGAAAGGGTCGGGAAAGGACGAGGCTTTTCGTCCCTTCCGTTGTCGGGCGCTCCGTCACCGGTCTGGTGACGGTCGTTGCCACGTATGTCGTTGAAGCGGGGCATGGTCATCTCAGAAGGTCTGTCCATGGATCATCGCCAGATGCTCGACGATCGGACCGACGGCGAGCGACGGGAAGAAGGTGAGGCCGCCGACGATGACGATGACGCCGACCAGCAGGCCGACGAACAGCGTGCCGTCGGTCGGGAAGGTGCCGGCGGAGGCAGGCACGGTCTTCTTGGCGGCGAGCGAGCCGGCGATGGCCAAAGCCGGGATGATGACCAGGAAGCGGCCCATCAGCATGCCGACCGCCATGGTCAGATTATACCAGGGCGTGTTGCCGGAGAGGCCGCCGAAGGCCGAGCCGTTGTTCGCGGCCGCCGAAGTATAGGCGTAGAGCACCTCGGTGAAGCCGTGCGGGCCGCCATTGGCCATCGAGGCCACCGCGCTTGGCAGGACAACGGCGATGGCCGTGAAGATCAGCATCGCCAGCGGCAGGCACAGGACGGCAAGCATCGCCATCTTGACCTCCCTGGCCTCGATCTTCTTGCCGAGATATTCCGGCGTGCGGCCGACCATCAGACCGGCGACGAAGACGGCGACGACGACGAACATCAGGATGCCGTAGAAGCCGGCGCCGACACCGCCGACGATGACTTCGCCGAGCTGCATGTTGATCAGCGGGATCATGCCGCCGAGCGCTGTGAAACTATCGTGCATGGCGTTGACGGCGCCGCAGGAGGCGGCCGTGGTGATGACCGCGAACAGCGCCGAGGCGGCGATACCGAAGCGCGTCTCCTTGCCTTCCATGTTGCCGCCGTCGATGCCGAGCGCATGGACCAGCGGGTTGCCGGCAGCCTCGGCCCAGTAGCAGACGGCGACGCCGATGAGGAACAGCACGCCCATCGAGGCGAGGATCGCCCAGCCTTGGCGCTCACTGCCGACCATGCGGCCGAAGACATTGGTGAGGCCGGCGCCGAGCGCGAAGATCGACAGCATCTGGATCAGGTTGGAGATGGCGTCCGGATTCTCGAACGGATGCGCGGCGTTGGCGTTGAAGAAGCCGCCGCCATTGGTGCCGAGCATCTTGATGGCGACCTGCGACGCGACCGGCCCGAGCGCGATCGTCTGCTTGGCGCCCTCCAGCGTGGTGGCATCGACATACGGCCCAAGGGTCTGCGGGATGCCGAGCCACACATAGGCAAGCGTCAGCACGATGCAGAGCGGCAGGAGCACGTAGAGCGTGCAGCGGGTGAGGTCGACCCAGAAATTGCCGATCGACTTGCCGGAGGCGCGTGCGAAGCCGCGGATCAAGGCGATCGCGATGGCAATACCGGTAGCGGCCGAGACGAAGTTCTGGACGGTGAGGCCGGCCATCTGCACGAGGTAGGACATCGTGCTTTCGCCGCCATAGTTCTGCCAGTTGGTGTTGGTGATGAAGCTGGCGGCGGTGTTGAAGGCCAGCTGCGGGTCGACCGCGGTCATGCCCGCGGGATTGTAGGGCAGCACGCCCTGCAGCCGCTGCAGCGCGTAAAGGACCAGCAGGCCGGCGAGATTGAAGAGCAGCATGCCCGTCGCGTAGACGGCCCAGTGCTGTTCTTCCCTGTCGCTCGTGCCGGCGAGGCGATAGAGGCCACGCTCGATAGGGACGAGCACCGGCGACAGCAAGGTGCGATCGCCGCTGAAGACGCGGTACATATAGAAGCCGAGCGGCTTCACGAGCAAAAGCAGGATCCCGCAATAGACGAGGATCTGTATCCAGCCATTTATGGTCATGATGGGCTCTCCGCGTACCGGTCAGAAGCGCTCTGGGCGGATCAGCGCGTAGGTGAGGTAGGCAAGCAGGAACAAGGTCACCGCGCCGCCGAGGATGTAGTCGAAAAGCATGGTACGGCCCCTTTCTCAGATTCTGTCGCAGGCTTTGACGTAGGCTAAGGACAGGGCGAAGAATAAAACCCCGATCCCGAGAACTATGAGGTCCATTGCAGCTGTTCCTTGTTTTCCACTTGTGTCCACAGACCGCATAGGCGGGCTGAAAACTGCACGCACGCGCTCGTCACCTTGGCGGCGACGGCGGTTCACAGCGTTTCTTCGAATGGAAATATGGACCCGATCGCCATAAAGGTTCGAGACGGGAGGGATGGGAAAGATATAGGAATTTTATAGGGGTTTTGAGCGGGCGGCGACCGCGTTATCCAACCTGCTGAATAGGCGCCGTAAACTTATATGGTGGTTTAGTCCGTGAAATTCTGAAGACCGGGTCAATCGACATACCTGCAGCGGAAGGCGAGGAAGTGAGCGAGATCTTTGAACCCAAGATCATAAGTGGATCCAGAGGCAAAGCTGTGCTGTATCTTGTTGGAAGCTTGGCTCTCTTCTGGGCCGGTGCAACGATTGTGCCGGATACCGATTTCGAACGTGTCCTAACCGAGCTTGGACTGGTTCTCTTTGGGTTGTGCTTACCTCTGTTCGGCTGGCTGATAATCCGTCCACAATCGCTGCGGCTGAATAGCTGCGGATTTACTCTATGCGGCGGACTAGTCCGTTCACAGAAGCAAGTTCTTTGGGCAGACATTGACGGCTTCTTTGTCCATAACTTACCCAAAGGCAACCAGGCAGTTGCTTACAATTTTCGACCGGGGGCTAAAACCGCTTCACCGCTTACGCGGATCAGCAAAAAACTGGGAGCTAAAGCCTTGTTACCCGGTATATGGCCGTTGTCGGCCGAGCAGATGGTCGAAACCCTGAACGTCTATCGGCTCCAGGCGTTAAGTCGTGAGCCCGAGCAGTCGTCAGAACCGCCGCTCTCAGGTGGTGGATTATAATCCAGTTCCCGGCCGCCGATCCTTCCACGGCATCTCCCCTTCCAACTGCGTGGAAAGCGCCAACACCGTCGCCTCGTCGCCATAGCGGCCGACGAGCTGGACGCCGATCGGCACGCCGCCGGCCGACTGCCCGAGCGGCAGCGAGATCGCCGGCAGGCCGGAGATGTTGAAGGGGAAGTTGAAGACCGCGTCGCCCCATTTGGCGTTGTAGCGATCGAGATCGGTCTCCGACATGTCGTAATAGCCGAGCGGGCGCGGCAGTTGCGTCAGCGTCGGGGTGATGAAGATGTCATAGGGGTTGAGGTCGCCGACGATGTCGCGGCCGATCAACCTCAACTGCTCGACATCCGAAATATGCTTGATGCCACTGGTCGCGCGGCCGCGCTGGATGATCGCCCAGGTCAACGGTTCGACATCGTTCGGCGTGACGGGGCGGCCGACCAGCGTCTCCAGGAAGCCGAAAGTGGCAGCCGTCTGCACGCAGGTCATGTCGGTGTAGATCTTCCATACGGCATCGGCGTCGAGCGGCATGTCGTGCTCCTCGATGTCGTGGCCGAGACGTTCCAGCGCGGCGACCGTGGAGAGCACGGTTGCCTTGACGTCAGGATCAATCGCCGTGCCGTTGGGCGGCGTGACGGTAAAGCCGACGCGCAGTTTCTTCGGCGCTCGCGCGGAAAGGCTGAGCCAGCTGTCCGCCGGCACCGGCGGCGTGTAGGCGTCGCCGGGCAGGGCGCCGGCCACCGCGTCGAGATAGGCGGCGGTGTCGCGGACCGTTCGCGAGCAGCAGAGGAAATAGGCGCCGCCATACCAATAGTCGCCGAAGGGCGCCAGGCTGACGCGGCCGCGCGATGGCTTCAGGCCGACGATGCCGCAGCAGGAAGCCGGAACGCGGATCGAGCCGGCGCCGTCGCTGGCTTCGGCGATCGGGACCATGCGCGAGGCAATCGCGGCAGCAGCGCCGCCGCTCGAGCCGCCCGGCGTGACGCCTTCCTTCCACGGGTTCTTCGTCGTGCCGTAGAGTTTCGGCTCAGTGGTGATCGACCAGCCGTTCTCCGGCGCGTTGGATTTCCCGACCAGGACAAGGCCCGCCGCCTTGATGCGGCGCACCACCTCGCTGTCGGAATCGGCGACGAAGTCCTTGAGGTAGCGGCAGGAATTGGTGAGAGGCGCGCCGGTCCAGGACGAAGCGAGCTCCTTGAGCAGATAGGGAACCCCGGCGAAGGGCGCGTTCTTGTCAACCGACGCCGCCTGGGCGCGCGCCAGGTCGTAGAGACGATGGACGACCGCGTTGAGTTCCGGGTTGAGGCGCTCGATCATGGTGATCGCCGCTTCGACGAGCTCGGCGGGAGAAACCTCGCCGCGCTTCACAAGTCCGGCGAGAGCCAGCGCGTCGGACTGGGTGTAGGTTTCGAGCAAGCTTTTCGAGATCGCGACCATGTGTTTCCTCCCACTTGCAAGTGCTGTCGGCTGAGAACTGGCCCGGACTCGCCCTCACCCAGCCTCCGCTTCGCTCGGCTGACCTCTCCCCGCTGGGAGAGGAGATTGTCGGCGTCGGCGCCAACCTCTTCTCCGCGCAGGGGAGAAGGTGGCCGCGAAGCGGCCGGATGAGGGAGCGACGGCTTTAGGCCAGCTCGACGGTGCGCTTTTCCGCGATGCTCTGCTCGGCCGCCAGCACGATGCGCAGGCTGTTCACCGCGGCATCCATCTGTTCGGTCAAATCGAGATCCTCGCGGATGGCGCGCAGGAAGAAGGCCTGCTCGCGGTCGCAAAGCTCCTGATGCCCAGGTTCGTCCTTCATGCTGACGATCTCGTCGGGCTTGGCAAAATTCTTGTCGCCGTCGACCTGCGCATAATGGATTTTCAGCGCGTCGGTCTTGGTGTGGCGGTCGATGTCGGCGGAATCAGACACCTCCTCGGCGTCCTTGGCGCTGCTGCCCGATTGGCCGGCGACGATCGAGACGGAGCCCTTGGGACCGACCACGTCCTTCACGAAATAGGCCGTCTCGCTCATCATCGGGCCCCAGCCCGCCTCATACCAGCCGACCGAGCCGTCGTCGAAGGTGACGTGCAAATGGCCGTAATTCTGCTTGTCGGCCTCGGCCCACAGCTTGGCGCCGATGCCGTGCACGCGCACCGGCTTGGCGCCGGTCAGCTGGCACATGACGTCGACATAGTGCACGCCGCAGTCGACGATCGGGATCAGCGAATCGATCAGGTTCTTGTGCCAGTGCCAGGCGGTGCCGCTGCTCTGCTGGTTGAGGTTGAGGCGCATCACCAACGGCTTGCCGAGCGTCTTGCCGACCTCGATGAATTTGATCCAGGACGGGTGGACGCGCAGGATGTAGCCGAGCACCAGCTTGCGGTACTTCGCCCGCGCCGCGGCCACAACCTTCTCGGCGTCCGCGATGTTGGTGGCCAGCGGCTTTTCCATGAAGACATGGCAGTTGGCGGCGATCGCCTTCAGCGCGTATTCGGCGTGCGTGTTCGGCCAGCTGTTGATGGAGACCGCGTCCGGCTTGGCCTCCTTCAGCGCCAGGTCGAAATCCTCGTAGAGCGGGTAGCCGGCGAGTTCTTTCGGGATCTTCTTGTTGCTCTTGATGCTGCGGCTCATGATGCCGACGATCTCGAAGCCGTCGGAGCGGTGATAGGCGCTGGCATGCGAGGCGCCCATATTGCCCAGACCAACCACCAGAATTTTAACTTTGTCGGCCATTTCAGCCTCCCTAATTTCTTGATTCAGTCATGGGCGGCGATCGATCGCCGCTCGTATGCCTATCTGGGACAACCACCTTAGGTCAGCGCCGCCGCTCATCACCCGGCCCCTTCCTCTCCCCCGTCGATCGGGGGAGAGGTGTCGAGCAAAGCTCGACGGAGTGGGGGTCGACCTTCGCCGCGCGCCTGGTTTCTTGCGCGCCAGATTGTGCCTGTCTTGCAGCGGCTACGCGTTTGGCGAACGCCTTCCCCCACTCCGTCGCCGCTTCGCGGCGCCACCTCTCCCCCTTCCGGAGGGAGAGGAAAGGAGCCAGCCCCCTTACTTCACGGCCGAATCGAACAGGTGCGCCTTGATCTTGTCGACGTCGAGCGCGGCAAAGCCTTCCGACAGCTTCACGCCGTCGGCGTCGGCCTTGACCTTGGCCTTGTCGAAGTCGTTGGCGGCCGGGATCAGGTCGTTGGTGCAGACGTCCTCGGCCTTCACCGGCGCGGTGATCTGGCCGATCTTGAGGATCTCGTCGAAGAAGCCCTGCCAGCTCGCCATGTCGTGCGAGCCCCAGCCGCCACGCTTGTCCATGTCGCCGCGGAAGACGTTGATCTGCTGCAGGATCGAGGTGGTGCCGAGTTCGGGGCCGAGGTTCTTGGCCAAGGTCGGGAACTGCTCGAACACGGCCTCGACCGCGGCGCGCGGGTTCTGGTAGCCGAATTCGAGACCCATCGCCCAGCCACGCAGATATTTCTCCAGGAAAGCCTTCTTGTCGGCGTCCTCGAGATCGGCGGCGCGCACGACGAAGGTGTTGGCCGGCAGCTTCGAGTTCTGCACGCCGAGCCAGTATTCGAAGTCGAGGCCCTTGGCGATCCATTCGGCGCGCAGCCCCTCCCAGGAGAGCGCGGCATCGCCCTGGCCGCCGGCAAGCGCGGTGCCCCAGGTCGGCCAGCCGGCCTCGACATATTTCACCTTCTTGATGTCGACGCCTTGGGCCGCAAGCAGCGGATCGACGATCGCCTGCCAGGCGGCGGAGCCGAGCAGGATGGTCTTGCCTTCGAGATCCTTGAGGTTCTTGGTGCCCTGGCCCTTGCGGAAGGCGATGCTGAAGGTGTCGCGCGCGCCCATGTGGAAGACGGACTTCAGCTTCATGCCGTTCTGGATGGCGAAGGAGAAGACGCCGGGCGAGGGGAAGCCCATGTCGGCCTGGCCGACATCGACGAACTTCACCGTCGCGGTGCCATCCGACGGGCCTGGCTGCATGTCGGTGGCGAGGTCGCCGAAATAGCCGGCCTTCTTGGCCGACCAGTAGGGATAGTCGTCCAGCACCTCGAGCGTGCCGCGCGGCGAGATCCAGGTGAATTTCTCATAAGCCGCCGCCCTGGCCTTCAGGCCAGACGCGCCGAGCGCGGTGGCGGTCACGACGCCGGCCGCCGTCACCTGCAGGAAATAGCGGCGGCTGATGCCCGCTCTTGTCGCTGTGTCGAATGAGCTTTCGTTGATCATGGCATTCCCCTTTTGTTGATTGCTTGCCTTCGCCCGCCTCCCGGGCGACCTCGTCCTTTCGCGCTTATGTTTCCCAGCTCGCCCATTTCTTGCCGATCAGGAAGAACAGCACGTAGATCAGGATGCCGAGCGTCGAGAGGATCAGCACCACCGCGAAGAATTGCGGCATCTGGATCATCGACGAATAGGAGGTCAGCCGGTTGCCGAGGCCGAAGCCGCCGCCGACCATCTCGGCGCCGACGGCGGTGAGCAGCCCGAAGATCGCGCCGATCATCAGCCCGACCAGGATCATCGGCAGCGCCATCGGCGCGCGGATCTTCCAGAAGATCTGCAGTGTGCTGGCACCATAGGAGCGGGCCAAAGCGATCTTGGCGCTGTCGACGCGGCGGAAGCCGGTCGCGGCGTTGATCATCACCATCGGGCCGGCGGCCAAGGCCACGGCGATGATGCGCGGCGTATAGCCGAAGCCGAAGCGCAGGATGAGCAGCGGCACCAGCGCCAACATCGGCGTGGTGACGAGGATGAGGATGTAGGGCGCGACGATTTTTTCGGCGAAGGGAAACTGGGTGATCACCGCCGCCATCACCAGGCCGACTATGGCGCCGATGGCGAAGCCCGAGACGAGCTCGACCAGCGTGTAGCCGAGATGCGGCGCGATCAGCGGGAACTCGTCGAACAAGGCGTAGGCGATCGAGCTCGGCGGCGGCATGATGTATTGCGGCACGTGGAAGATGCGCAGCGCGAGCTCTATGCCGCCGACGATCACCACCGCGACGGCGAGGATGGCCGCCACCTCGGCGCCGGACTTGATGCCGGGGCCGCTGGCGAAGGCCGAAAGATTGGTCAGGCTGACATCCTGGCCATCGCCGCCTGACTTCACCTTGGAGAATTCCGGAATGGCGTCGCCCCCGCTCACGGCCTGATCCTCACGATTTCGGCCGACGGCCGCTCCGGCGTGCTCGGCCGGACGCGCTCGCCGACAATGTCCATCTTGATCTTGTTGGTGAGATCGAAAACCTCCTTCGTCGCCATGATTTCCAGCGAGCGCGGCCGCGGGAACGGCACGTCGTAGACCTTGGCGACGCGGCCGGGCCGCGTCGTCAGCACCACCACGCGGTCGGAAAGGAAGATCGCTTCCTCGATGCTGTGGGTGATGAAGACGATGGTGGTCTTGGTGTCGAGCCAGATCTCCTCGACGAGGTGGTTCATCTCCTCGCGGGTGAAACTGTCGAGCGCGCCGAAAGGCTCATCCATCAGCAGCACCGAGGGTTTCAGCGCCAGCGCGCGCACGATCGCGGCGCGCTGCTGCATGCCGCCGGAAAGCTCGCGCGGGAACTTGCCGCCGAAGCCGTCGAGTCCGACGCGGTTCAACAGATGCGCGATCCAGGCGCGATCGGGTTTCTCGCCCTTGATCTCGAAAGGGAAGTTGATGTTGGCGTCGAGATTGCGCCAGGGCAGGAGGTTCGCTTCCTGGAAGACGATGCCGATCTCGGGCCGCGGGCCGGTGATCTCCTTGCCGTCGAGCAGGATCGCCCCCGTGGTCAGGCGATGCAGGCCCGACATCGACCACAACAGCGTGGTCTTGCCGCAGCCGGAGGGGCCGACGATGGATACGATCTCGTTGGGCCGCACATCCAGGCTGCAGCGATCCAGCGCCAGAAGATCGCCGGAGGCCGTTTGATAGACCTTGGTCGCTGCCTGCACGCCAAGCTTCGGCGTTGTTGCGCTTGCCGTATTCATGCTCCCCCTCGGAGACTGCGCGATGCGTTGCCGGAGGCCCCATCTGTCCACGAAATCAGTCTGTAACTATCCTACTTTACTGTCAAGCGGCGACAGATGGCGGATGCAATCAGGTCCAATCAGATTTTGTCTAACTGTTTGGTTTTCATAAATTTTATGATCCCTTGCCGTGTGTGTTACTTTCCTACATACTCCGTCTCGGTTGATTGCCTATGGCCAGCGGGCGGATAATCGCGAAGATGATAGTTCCAGAAGCGGGCTGGGGAGGACTTGGCGAATGACCGAAGCTGACAGCCAGGCGTTGCGAGCGACCGACGAGGACGACGAGCGGCACGACCATCTCCGGCGCATTCCCGATATCATCTCGCAGGTGAAGGACAGTTATGCGGAATTGCGGCCGGCAGAGCGCCGCGTCGCCGACGTCGTGCTCGACGACGTCAAATATGCGGTCGACGCTTCCAACGCCGCGCTTGCCCAGCGCGCCGGGGTCAGCGAGCCGACGGTCACCCGCTTCTGCCGCGCCATCGGCTGCGATGGCGTGCGCGATTTCAAGCTGAAGCTGGCGCAGAGCCTTGTCGTCGGCGCGCTCTATCTCGCCACCAAGCCGCAACCCGCGAACGGCGACAGCGGCATGCCGTTCTGGAACGCGGTGTTCGGCGAGGCGCGGCGCGCGCTGCAGGAGGCGGAGCGGCAGATCGATCCGGGACAGTTGCAAAAGGCCGCGGAACTGATCGCCAAGGCGCGGCAGGTGACGGTGTTCGGCCTCGGCGGCAGTTCGTCGGCGCTGGCGCAGGAGACGCAATACCGCCTGTTCCGCTACGGCATCACCATCAGCGCGCAATGCGATCCGTATTTGATGCGCATGACCGCCTCGACGCTGAAGCCGGGCGATCTGGTGATCGCGATTTCGGCAACGGGGCGCACGCGCGAGGTGATCGAAGCGGTGGAGCTCGCCAAGCATTACCGCGCCAACGCGATCTGCGTGACGGCGCCGGATACCGAATTGACGCGCGTCTGCGATGTGCGGCTGACGATGGCTGTTCCCGAATATCCCGACACGCTGAAGCCGACGGCGTCGCGCTATGCTTTCCTGGCGGCCATCGATCTGCTGGCGGTGGCGACCGCCTACAGGATCGACGGCCCGGCGCGCGAAACGGTGCGCCGGATCAAATACAACGCCCAGATCCACCGGACCGGCAAGGAGATGGAGCCGCTGGGGGATTGAGATATTCAGGTGAGGCCGGCCTGCAAATGGCGGTTTCCTGCGCTTCCGGTGTTCACGTACCTAAGTACGCTCCGCTCCGGTTCTCGGAACCCACCATTCTCGACTCGGCCTGACCTGAATCTCGACCGCCTCAAGGCGAGTTTCGACAAGGTCGACAAAGGTGGCCGTGTCGTTCGATTATATTCGGAGGGAAGAACAAAAATGCTCGACATCGCACCATCGCAACAGGCGGCAACCTGGCTCGGCGCTTTCGGCCGGGCGCTCGAGGCCGGCGACATCGACGCTGCGATCGGTCTTTTCGCGGAGGATTGCTACTGGCGCGATCTTTTGACTTTCACATGGAACATCAAAACCATGGAGGGGGAGGCCGCGATCCGCGCGATGCTGAAGGCCACGCTCCACCTGGCGCAGCCGTCGCACTGGCGGCTGACCGGAGAGCCAGGCGTCTACGATGGCATCGTCGAAGCCTGGTTCAGCTTCGAGACGACGGTGGCGCGCGGCGAGGGGATTCTGCGGCTCAAGGACGGCCGCTGCCGCACGCTGTTCACGGCGATGAGCGAGCTCAAGGGTTTCGAAGAGCGGAAAGGCCCGGCCCGGCCGCTCGGCATCCGCCACAAGGCCGACCCCAAGCGCGAAACCTGGGCGGAAGCCAGGGCGCGCGAGGCGCGCGATCTCGGCGTGCACGAGCAACCCTATTGCCTGGTGATCGGCGGCGGGCAGGGCGGCATCATGCTGGGCGCCCGGCTGCGGCAACTGGGCGTTCCGACCCTTGTCATCGAGAAGAACGCGCGCGCCGGCGACTCCTGGCGCAACCGCTATCGCTCGCTCGTGCTGCACGACCCAGTCTGGTACGACCATCTGCCCTATGTTCCATTCCCGGAAAACTGGCCGGTCTTCACGCCCAAGGACAAGATGGGCGACTGGCTGGAAATGTATACCCGCGTCATGGAGCTGAACTATTGGGTGGCCACCAAATGCATCAGCGCTGCCTATGACGAGGCCGAAAAGGTGTGGACGGTGGTGGTCGACCGCGTCGGCCAGCGCGTCACGCTGAAGCCGAAACACATCGTCTTCGCCACCGGCGCCTATGGTCCGCCGCGGCCGATCGAATTGCCGGGCACGGACAGCTTCAAGGGCGAGCTTTTGCATTCCAGCCAGTATTCCACCGGCGAGAAATTCCGCGGCAAGCGCGTCGCGGTGATCGGCGCTGCAAGTTCGGGGCACGATGTCAGCGTCGATCTCTGGGAAGCGGGCGCCAAGGTCACCATGGTCCAGCGTTCGCCGACGACCGTGGTGAAATCCGACACGCTGATGGATGTCGGCTTCGAGATCTTCTCGGAAAAGGCGCTGGCCCGCGGCATCACCACCGACAAGGCCGACATGATCGTGGCCTCGACGCCCTTCGCGCTGGTGCCGAAGGGCCAGCGCGCGCTCTACGACGCGATCCGGGCGCGCGACGCGGATTTCTACAAACGCCTCAGCGACAGCGGCTTCGCCATCGATTTCGGCGAGGACGAGACCGGGCTGCTGATGAAGGCCTACCGCACAGGCTCCGGCTATTACATCGATGTCGGCGCATGCGAGCTGATCCTGAACGGCGAGATCAAGGTCCAGAGCGGCGTCGGCATCAAGACGCTGACGCCGTCCGGCATCCTGTTCGAGGATGGCAGCGAACTCGCCGTCGACGCCATCGTCTGCTGCACCGGCTACCAGTCGATGAACGAGACGGTTGCGGGGATCGTCTCGCGCGAGGTCGCCGACAAGGTCGGCCCGTGCTGGGGGCTGGGCTCCGGCGTCAAGGGCGATCCGGGTCCGTGGCAGGGCGAATTGCGCAACATGTGGAAGCCGACGGCGCAGGAAGCGCTGTGGTTCCACGGCGGCAACCTGGCGCTCTCGCGCTTCTATTCGAAATATGTGGCGCTGCAGCTCAAGGCGCGGATGGAGGGGATCGCGACGCCTGTCTATGGCGAGCCGAGCAACGCGAGGTAAGGTCGACCCCCACTCCGTCGAGCTTCGCTCGACACCTCTCCCCCGATCGACGGGGGAGAGGAAGGCGCGCGCTTATTCCAGCTGGCTCCTTCCTCTCCCTCCGGAGGGGGGAGAGGTGGCGCTGCGAAGCAGCGACGGAGTGGGGGAAGGCGCTGCTCAACGCGAAGCCGCGAAACCTGCCGGGCATCTCCCCCACGTGGGGGAAATTATCCAATCATCGACTAAAATGCCTCGCCGCCACATCCACATGCGTGTGGTGCGCAGGCGCCTCGAAGCGCTCGGTCTCATTGTGGTCGGGCGCTTCGTTCGGCCACCATTTGCCGCCGATGGCGATGCCGTTGGAGACCAGACGCTGGTCCGCGACCAGTGACGCTCCGACAGCGTCGACGAAGGTGAAGCGGCCCGGCTGCAACTTCAGCACCGCGACATCGCCGATGCCGCCGACCTTCAGCGCGCCGAGCTCGGGCCGGGCAATCGCCTGCGCGGGATTCATGGTCGCCGCGCGCAACACTTCGACCAGCGGCATGCCGAGCGCCATGAGCTTTGACATGCAGACCAGGATGTCGAAGGCCGGGCCGTCAACGCAGTAGAGATGGACGTCGCTCGAAATCACGTCTGGAGCCAGGCCTTCGGCCAGCATCGCCTTGGCGACCTCGAAGTCGAAGGAGCCCATGCCGTGGCCGATGTCGAAGATGACGCCGCGCTCGCGGGCGAGGCGCATGTCCGGCCGCACCGCGCCGGAGGCGAAGACCGGCGCGTTGGGGAAGGGCCGGAAGCAATGGGTGAGGATGTCGCCGCGGCGCAGCCTGGGCAGCACTTCCGAGCGGCCCGGCGGCGGCTCGTCGATATGCGCCATCAGCGGCAGCCTGGCCTTGTCGGCGGCCTCCAACGCCAGGTCCACCGGAGCGATGCCGCTCGAGCCGCCGGCATGCTTGCCGGAACGCACCTTGACGCCGACGACCACGTCGGCGTGCTCGCGTACCGCGGCAACCGTCTCGCGCGGCTCGCAAAGCCTGAGGTCGCTGCATTCGCCGACAGACACGGTGTTCGAGAATCCGAAAATGCCGGCGAAGGAGATGTTGACGTAAGCGAGGATGCGGACCTTCGAGCGCTCGATGACATGAAGGCGAAAGCCGAGGAAATTGCCCGCGCCGGCGCTGCCGGCGTCGATGAAGGTGGTGGTGCCGCTCTTGGCGGCGAGCCGGTCGGCATCGACGCCGAGCGAGGTTCCGCCCCAATAGACGTGGCTGTGCAGATCGACGAGGCCGGGCGCGACGATACAATCCCTGGCGTCGACCACCTGCGTGGCATGTTCGGCATCGATGGCAGCCTCGATTGCCGCAACACGCCCATCGGCGATGGCGATGTCGCGCTGCGCGTCCAGGCCCGATGCGGGATCGATGAGGCGCCCGCCCTTGATCAGGAGATCGAACTGCATCGGTGCACTCCCTGCTGCTGCGTGTTCGCGATCAGAGCGGCCGGTAGGCGACCGCCTCGACCTCGATCTTGATGTCGATCATCAGGCGGGATTCGACGGTGTGCGCGCCGGCGGATCCTGCGGGAAATGCTTTGCATAAACGGTGTTGAACGTGCCGAAATCGCGCGCATCCTCCAGCCAGACGGTGGTCTTCACCACATCGTCCATGGTGCAGCCGGCGAGCGCCAGCGCCGCCTTGACGTTCTGCAGCACCTGCTCGGTCTGTTCGGCGATGCCGCCCTTGACCACGAGCCCGTCGCTGCCCACCGGCACCTGGCCGGAGACATAGACGAAATCGCCGGCGCGCACGGCGGGCGAGAGCGGAACATGCGATTTTCCAAAGCATTGCTTGGGCAAGTGAGCCTCCTCCTGGCGATCGAGCGGGACCGTTCACATAGCCGTCTACGCTCGTCGGCACGATCCTCCTAGAGGCAATGTCGGAAAGCAACATTTTTTCGAAACTCATGTTGCTTTATTACAGAAGCCTGAGCATCTTGCGCTCGACGCCGCCTCCGACCGGCCGCGCGTATGAGGAGAGATCCAGCATGACCTTAGACAAGAATCCGTTTCCGGAGGGCGATGCCGACCGCCATGCGCTTTGGGAAATGCTGGTGCGGCGCGATATCGATGCTTTCCTCGGTCAGGACTGGTCGATGGTCGAGGACGATTTCATCGCCGAAAGCTTCTTCGGCATGCACGCGCATTTCCTCAACAATGCCGATGCCTGGAGGCTGCAATTCCCGAGGCTGGAGGTCTATCGCGACGAATGGCTGCGGCAGGCCAAGGAAACCGCGGCGACGAAATTCGCCGAACCGCTGCGCGAGGCGCTGTTCCGCGTCACCAACATGCGCGACATCGATGTCGATGGCGACCGCGCGGTGCTGCACAAGAAGTTCGACGGCTCGGTCGCCAAGGCCGACGGCGGCGTCGACCGGCTCAAATGGCAGACGCTCTATTTCTGCCGCAAGGTCGGCGGACGCTGGAAGATCGCCGGTTTTGTCGGCTATATGCCGCATCCGCTGGGAAGCTAGCGGCCCGTCGGACGGCGCCGGCGTTGGTAAAATCGACCATTGTGGAGATTAGCCGAAGCGCCGGTCAGTTCGTCATCCAGGGCGGAACGGCCGCGTAGACCCGAGGATCCTATGCCGTGACCTTCGAGGCGTCGCGGCGGTGAAGGCTTTGGCACCGCAGGCATTCTTCGGCAGGCTCAATGGCACAGGATCCTTGGGTCTTCGCTCCCGCTTCGTGTCGCTACGCACCAAGATGACGACGTTGGGGCCAATCGGCAGCCTATGACAGAAGCGGCGATCGTTCGTCCGGGGAGCGGTGGTCGAAGACGACGCCCATGGTCTTACCAACGGCAGCCATGACGATCAGTTCGATCAGATGGTCGTCACTGTCTTGGCAGGCCGGGTCGGATCGGCGGATGACGTCGAGCATCGCCCGGGTCGAGACGGTGTCGCCAGCGCGAAATTTCGAAAGAGCAGACGAAACAAGGTCTTGCACCGTCGGGTCCATGACGGGTACTTCCGCAGCGACGTTCATTGGCCTCCTCCTGCCATGAACCCTCCCATAAAAAGATGATACGCCAATGGTTGGATTGCGCCAGTGAAATGGTGGTCCGACCAGTGTGGCTGGCGACAGCCTGCCGCCATTCGCGCCAGCGACGGGCCGACGCCGCCCTTAGGTGTGGAACACCGAGCCGACGGCTGCGACCCATGCTCGACGCACCGCGCTCAGGTTGGTAAGCCCGTCGCGCGCAGGGAGACGATCCGAGTCGAGACATGACGGTTGCAATCGAGATGGGGCAGACGACGGCGGGCGCGCCGGCGGCCCTCGACCTGGAGGAGTTGTTGGCGACCCGCCTGCTGGTGCAGGGCAATTCGGGCTCCGGCAAGTCGCATCTGCTGCGCCGGTTGCTCGAACAGAGCGCGCCCTGGGTGCAGCAGACGATCATCGATCCCGAAGGCGACTTCGTGTCTCTGGGCGAACGCTATGGCCATCTGGTGATCGACGCGGAGGAGCATACCGAGCGCGGCCTGCAGGCGGCGGGCGAGCGGGCGCGCATCCATCGCGTCTCGACGGTGCTCAACCTCGAAGGGCTCGATGCCGAGAACCAGATGCGGCGTGCCGCGGCATTCTTGGGCGGGCTGTTCGAGGTCGCGCGCGACCATTGGTATCCGATGCTCGTGGTCGTCGACGAGGCGCAGCTCTTCGCGCCCGCCGCCGCCGGCGAGGTTTCGGACGAGGCACGCAAGCTCTCGCTGGGCGCCATGACCAATCTGATGTGTCGCGGCCGCAAGCGCGGGCTTGCCGGCATCATCGCCACGCAGCGGCTGGCGAAGCTCGCCAAGAACGTCGCGGCGGAGGCCTCCAACTTTCTGATGGGCCGGACCTTCCTCGACATCGACATGGCGCGCGCCGCCGACCTGCTCGGCATGGAGCGGCGCCAGGCCGAAGCTTTCCGCGACCTGGAGCGCGGGCATTTCATGGCGCTCGGTCCGGCTTTGTCGCGCCGTCCGCTCAGCGTGCGCATCGGCCAGACCGAAACCAGCCCGCGCAACGGCACGCCGCGGCTGATGCCGCTGCCGGAAGCGATGCTGGAAGATGCGCGCTCGATCATCCTCGCGGCGCCGCCGCCGGAGACGGTCAGGCCGCAACGGCGGCCTTCGCCCGATCTGCTCGACCAGCTGATGGCGGCCAAGGCCGCGCCGCTGGACATCCGCCCCGAGCCGGCGGAACCGCAGCCCAGCGCCGAGGACCTCGCCGAGCGGCGCGAGCGGTTGGACCGCATCCTGCGCGCCATCCTGGCCGAGCCGGATGCCGGGTTCCGCCTCATCGGCGTGCTCTACCAGGAGTTCGTCGTTCGCTGCCGCATCGAGGGGCTCGCTTCGGTCGTGCCTGACCTTTCGGAATTCCGCCGCATGCTGACGCGGGCGCGTGCGGGCGTCGGCTCCGACATGGCCGAGGACGACGCCTGGCGCGACGTTTCCGTGCGCGCTTCGCTGCTGCCCGAGGATATGCAGGGCGTGTTCATGATGATCGCCCGCGCCGCCAAGGAAGGCTGGCCATGTCCGAGCGACGCGGCGATCGCGCGAGCCTACGGCTCGCATTCGCTGCGCCGCGCGCGCCGGCTGCTCGACTATATCGAGGAGCAAGGCCTCATCGTCTGCCAGGTCGACGGCGTCGGCCGGCGCACGGTGACGCTGGTCGAACTCGCCTGGGCGACCGCGCCGGGCGACCCGAATGCCGCAGAGCAAGCCAGCCTGGCTGGCTGACATCGGAAGACGCTGGCGACCTGGCTCTGGCGGCCTTTGCGCCATTGGTTGACGGCCAGCCTGCTTTGTCGGTTGCACGCAGCGCTACATGTTCCGATAAAATTTCCAACAGAAATGCCAGCGACCGAGCGATGGCGAAGTCAACGCTGCGCCATCAAAGCACGCTGCGCCGAAACGGACTCGGGCCGCGCACTTTAAGTCTTTGTTTTGATGCATATCATTCCCTCCAAATCGCAGTCCACTTTGGCAGACACAGGCATCAATCGATGGGGTGGCAGATTCGTTAAATGTCTAATGAATCGTTAACATTACGCGGCAATATATATTCCGTTATGGTTTCCAAATCGTAAAAAGCTAATATACCTGAATATAGGTATGCTTGTCCCGCGATTGCGGCGACCGAGGGGGGCACGCCAGCTAGGAATGTTGGGTGCGAGCGTGCAAGCGCTCTGGGGTGGGGTTTTGTCTCTCGGCGAGAGAAGTCTTTACGTTCAATCAGAGTGGCTTGGTCCTGACCAACCGCCGCAGGCGGAAGCATCCGCTTGCGTCGTCTGCACCAGGATCAGCAGTAACCGTTGGGGCGAACACTTCCATTGTTCGCAAGGGATCACAGGGGGAAATTGGCAATGGCGACCACAACAGTTTCGGGCTCGACCGTCACGTTTTCGAATTCGGGCGCGGCAGCCGATCTGACTCAATCCGGCACAGAGGACGGCAGCCTTCAGTTCACGTTCGACGTGCTTGCGGCAAGCGGTGGCGGGACCAAGACGACGATCTATTCGGTGGATGACGGCACCAAGAACGACGACGGAGGGGCCAGCATCACAGTCACCAACAAGGCCTTCGCCGATTATAACAAGGATCTCCTGATACAGGATGTATCTGTTTCGTCTGTCTCCGCTGCGACCGAAACGACCCAAAAGGGTGCGACAATCTGGATTGGGACCGACGGAAAGATTCACTATGACGCGAGTAGCCTGAGCGCTGAAATCCAGGCGCTGGGCGCCAACCAGACCTTCACTGACACGTTTCAGTACACGATCAAGATGTCGAACGGCACGCTCAGTGTCGCAACGCTGACGGTTGTGATCAATGGCGTCAACGACGCGGCGGTGATCGGCACCCCGACGGTGGCCGATGTGACCGAGGACAGCGCCAGTCCGACGCTGAC